>NZ_JBEIAB010000030.1:0-29783 GCF_040240345.1 Brenneria sp. g21c3
CAACCAGCTGAGCAGATTCGCGTTTGAATTCAGGACTAAAATTTCTTCTTTTCATTGGAGCACCTGTGTTGTTCTGAGGTGAGCATATCACCTCTGTTCAGATGGCCAAATTCAGTAAACCACTACAGTTACTCGCTTTCAGGCTCCAGTAAGAAACTAGGTTTACCGTAAGATGAAACAAACAGCCCTTTTACCGCACGGGTTGCTGCAACATGGAGTAGCGCACGTTCATTAAATAATGCATCACGTTGTTCAACAGGATCGTCAGATGATATGGCTTTCACTTCCGGCACGACGCCATCGTTGATACCCGCAAGGAACACATACTGGAACTCTAGCCCTTTAATGCGGTGCATTGTTGCCATACGCACACCAAGGCGTTGATCACTATCACCACTATCCTGACCTAAATTATAGGTCTCGATTCCAGCATCATTCAGAGCAGAAGCATAACGCTCGTAAGCATGCTTCGTACGAGCGGTAATGCAGATATCTTGGGAACGAACATTATTGGCTAACAACGCCTGAATTTGCTTGATAATCGTCGCAGCCTCTTCTTTAAAATCTGAAGCATGAGTAATCATGGGTTTTTCACCATGAAGCAATGATAAATAATCGTTGCAGGAATCAGTTTCACCATCCAGGTTGTCAACCTTAACGCCGGTTAACAACCCGACAGCAAACTGTCGCGTCTCTTCTGTAGTCCGGTAGTTAATTTTCAGTTTTTTACTACGGCGCCCACGAACGTTAATCCCACACTGACCCAGAACGACTTTATTGCGGTAAATACGCTGATGTCCATCACCCACGATAAAGAGATCGTTAGGAAACTCTGGAACCAGGCTACGAATAAGGGTAAAGGCCGGTGCGCCTATATCCTGAGCTTCATCGACTACGATACTGCTATAAGGCAATTGCACCTGTTTTTCTTTAAACAGAATGATAGCCTCATGCATGGCATCACCCATCTCTCGCAGTTTGGCTCGCGCCATTTGTGCCCGGAACTCTTCGAACACAGGCCAGATTTTCGCACGCTGAATACGGGATAACGCCGTGCCACGACCAATACGGCTCACCTTCAGATATTCTTCACGGCTGTAAACCGCATTCGGCTGAACAACACGTTGCCACTCTTCAGAATAAAAGTTATCCGGTAATCCCAATTCAGCAGGGACTTGCTGCAAGGCATAGTTCCAGCATTTACGTCGCCCTTCATCGCTGTCATAGACCACGCGGAAATCATATCCATGGCGTTTAAGCTGCTCACTCATCCAGGCATCAATGTTAACAACTTCAATACGCGCCATCTCCTCACGGCTACACAAACGCTGGAGGTTGGCGCGAATATCCGCCGCCAGGTTACGGGTGAAGGTTGTGAACAGAACTTTTTTACCGGGTTTATCGGCCAGGCGTTGGGATAACCAACGTGCACGATGCATCGCAACAACTGTTTTACCCGTACCTGCACCACCTAATACTCGCACCGGACCATTTGCCGGAGACTCCACCAGTTTTCGCTGGCTCGGGTGCAGGAATACACGCCATTTTTCCAGTGGCGCATTGAGCATTTGCAGTAGTTCCTGTTCATTTTCAACGACATGGAAACGACGTTTACTTCTCTCAATTGCCTCAATAAAGTCGTTGGTATCAACAGGCTCATCACGGTGATCGTTAAACTCCTCCAGCACTTCCTGGTAATCCAGACCTTCTGCCAGCCAGTGTAGGGGTTCCCAGGCTTCCGCAGGCATCACGCTTTCCAGCTGATTCAGCCCTGTGGTATCCACAAGAGCCATCACCTGCTCAATAAACACAGGAGGAACACCCAGCGCGAGGATCTGCTCTGCCGTATAAGCAGCAAAGAGTTTGGGTTTATCAACAACAGTCGGCTCGGGGGTAGGTTTGATATAGCTGGTATCAATCACCTGAATCGCACCGGTTACCGGGTGAATCGCACATTCGTGTCGCCGCGCCCAGTCGTAGGCTTCGTCGTGCTTATCCACCCACATCAGCATATACAGAGCACCCTGCTCAGGTTTCAGGACGATCCCCCGGTAGGTTTGGTCAATACGCACGGAATGCACATTATTGCTGCGTGCATCGTGGATCTTTTCGTAGTTCAGCCCATTACTCGTCGGATCCTGGCGGAACTTGGAGATGAATTCCTGGACCTTTTTTTGCTGCGCTTTAGGAATCCGCGCAAAAGCCCCCAGAAAACCATCAGAAAGTGCCACCTTTGGCGTTGGAATCGTCATTTGTCACCTCCGGACAGATGCTGCAATGTATTTTCGTCAATTGGCCCGAAAGCAACGTGCCAACCCTTACTTTCGAATAAAGCAGTAAAGCTCTGATTATCGATAATCAAGGCTTGCTTTTGTAATGGCCAGGCGAGATCGGCTTCCGCAATAATTTCGCCATCGTCATCCTGTAATTCATATCCGACTGTCGGTGCCGGAAGCGATAACGACTGAAGCATAGCGATTTCTTCTGAGCTCAATAAACCAAACTCAAGTATATCCGCCCAGCTCTCGTCAGGCTGAATATCCACTACCACCGAAGTCTGCATTTTTACCGCTTCAGGCTTCTGCGGTAAATGGACCGCTTTACGGCTGGTAAATGTCATATCTGGCAGGAACTGCAGTAAATTCACCATCCGCCAAAAACTGTTAAACCCAGCTTCATAGCCATTATCCTGGGAGTAGCGATCATCAAAGCAAATATGCAACCTTAGCCAATTTCGCATTTGTTCAATGCTTGTCGTTGGCTTAATGGCTTGTTGAGGAACAACGGCTGCTAGCTCAATGAATTGTTGTGATGAACTACAGCTATCCAGTAAACCACCAAATACAAACGGTTCATCAGGCAAAAGTGCATTCAACCGATAAGCAGGGGCATTTTCCTGCATTTCATAGGCGTACTTTTGTTTATCACCGGTGTCCTGTGACTTTTTAGGATCCAGCCATACCCAGGCATAAGCAGCGGCCATTTTCTGCCATAGCAGAGTTTTATTACCGGGATCAGAGAGATAATCGAGTAGCAGTGCGAAACTGTTTCTCTCCCTGAATGAACCTTCAAGCGTAGCAAAGTTTGTATCATGGAACAGGTTATAAAATTTAGGTTGCTTCATATCCGGGTTATGCCCAAGCCCCATGACATCCTGTACATGTTTAAGTCCTGGTTCTTTAAGGTCTGCCCAGGTCACTGTCCATACCCAAAAATTGCCGCTGTCTTTAATTGCCTGCCGTTTTTGGACATCACCCGACACGCTATCCTTATGGAAAGCAAAACCATCCAGGAAAATTGCTACCGGTTTTATCTTTTCTGACTGCATCAGAGGATAGAGCACATAATCTGGTCGACTGAGGATGCCAACCCCTTCTTTAACACCTAAATCAACCTGTGCTTTAAGATGCCAACTCATCGCCGGTTCTGTGCGGGTATTAATAATCCAGCCCGCGTTCTGATGGGCGTAACTCCGACTCACCAGAAGATTTTTGTTTTCCTGCAGGCAGTGAATAAACTGTTTTTCAAGCTCACTCCCCATCATGGCATCAAGTGAAATGTTTTTGATGGAATCAATGACCCGTATCGACGTGCTGGCCTTAAGGATTTTCGCCAGTAAGAGACGCGCCTGATCTCTTGACACATACTTCATACGCCCACGGTCACGATAAGCGTAAACACAGCGATAGCAGCCATCTTTATGCGTATCATGGTTGCAGCTACATTCCACTAACGCCTTATAGGCCAGCTCAAGTAATTTCAGCAAGTTGTCAGGTGTACGCATCAACTCTTTGAGTGAGCCGGTCCCCCCTGGTACAGTGTCGTAAATCACCAGATATTGACGCCAGGATTCGCCTTCATTTTCCGGCTCGCGATACACCACGCCTTTCAGATGATCCACGTTACCTTTGAAGTAATGTTTTAGCCCAAGCTGAATGGCTGCCCCCAGGGAGGCTTCTACCACACGATCGTTACTGTAGCTGGTTACCGGCAGCAGGATACGCAATGCCTCAGATTCCAGTTGGCGATAGAGGTAGAGATAATCTTCAAACTTCACTTTTTCGGGTTCAGCGCGATATTTACAGCTCAGGTCATGGCGCGGTTCATGATCGCGAGGGCGCTGTACCATGCCGCAGCCGAGGCAAACTTTAAACCCAGTGCGTTTCTTTGCCTCTCCTGCAATCATCAGCTCATTGGCATCATCCACCATTTTGCCAAAGTTGATATCTCGCAAAGTCACCTTGCTCAAAAACTCAAAGCCAAACGGGACTTCGCCTTCATCAATGGCATAAGCGGCAGATACATCCTCTCTTTCGAAGCTGACCAGTAGCTGTCGCTGGAAGAATGCCGGTTCACGGCTATCGCTCTCATCGCTAATCTGGCTGTCACGCGCACTGGAGCGGGCATAAACCTGGCGAAGCTTCAGTAACGTCGTTTTTTGCCCGGCATCTGCCCAACCCGGCGTACCGCATTTCGGGCAGTATTTATGCTGATCGCCGGTCTGGTCGATATTCTCACTGTAGTTACAGTGGCTGCAAATACGCCAGCTTTCAGGCTCAGACACTTTCAGATCGATCTGTTCGATTTCAACTTTATGCCCGCCCGCATAGAAGTTGTTCAACGGGGCAAGTTCAGCCAGCGCCGTTGAAGCCGGACGTTCGTATTCGTAGGTCGTGTTCTGATACTCACGAGTTTCCCCACCGTCTTTGCGCCGCCACAGCACAGAACGCAGCGTAATACCGGCCTCCGGGAAGGCATAGTTAGGAAGTAATCCTTCATCGGTGAGGAAATTAAGCGTCTGCTTGTTATTGATCTGACTCACCAGCGCTATCAGCGCCTGGCGCTCCGAAGTCAACTCGCGCATATCGCTGTCAAAGTTTTGATCGTGCGGATCGCTCTCCAGCTTGTCGATACTGCGCTTGAGCTTATCAATCCGGGAACGCAACGATTTGCGGTCTTCCACCAGCAGTTTTAATGCTTGTTCGATGTGTTGAACCAGGGAACGTTGTCCTGGTGCATCTTGCAAATATGACAGGAGCTGTAGACGTGTGTCTTCCGTAAGATCAGGGAAGATGGACGAGAACTGCTGAGCAATATCCACATGATGCTGCTCAACGTAACGCAGGAAGTTATAAGGAAACCCAGATTTGTGTCCAAACTCCAGCTCGTCCAGCATCTGTTTAACGTTTTTGCTGATAGCGGATGCCGGGACGCCGGTTTTCACCCAGTTATCCATGCAGAATGCGGCCAACTGACGCTCCAGGATAGCCGTTGCGTTCAGGAACACACCAGGAGCCTGCACCTGCCCTTGCATCATCTCCAGCGGCTCTTCAAAAAAGAACTGATCGTGCGGGTTCCCCTCAGCCACCGTGATGTTGAGTGCATTGCCGTCTTTACGCCCGGCACGACCAATACGCTGTAAGTAATTAGCCTGTGCGGGTGGAACAGAACAGAGTAATACCGTAGAAAGGTCACCCACATCGATACCCATTTCCAGCGTCGGTGTTGCCGAGAGCAGGTTGATATTCCATGGCTGATTACCGCGGTAGAACGATTTTTCCGTAGCTTCACGCTCTTCACGGCTTAGTAAACCGGTATGTTCTGCCCCCTGAACACGCGCGATGTCCATATTATCCCAGTGCCAGGTGACCGCATTTTCAATTTCCTGATAGCGACCCTCACAGCGCAGAGAAAGACATGGCGCGTTTCGCCAGTGCCACGCCTGATCGGCCGGAGCCCGAACAACCTCACGGCAGCAAGAGCAGTTTAGCTGAACAACATCACGGCTCACCACCAGCGCCGAAGGTACTAGCCCCCATGCTTCTTTGCCTTTTGTGTCGAAATTTTTTACCAACCCGGCTATTTTCATCGCCGCAAACAGTCGACGTAAAACCGTTTCTGCAAGGCTGCTGATAAACAGATTATTGCCGTTGCTGAGCGTTCTGTTGATCCAACGCTGATACCAACTGGGGTTAGACTTCGCGCCAATAAGGCGATGGAAGCCATTTATTTTTTCAAATGATGCATAGGCGGGTTTACGCGTTTTAGGACCAATGGACGGCATATAGCGTGAAGTTCTCTCCTTTTGCGTCATCATAAAGGTCTTACCCTCACGCCGATAACTTTCGAACGCCGGATGCAGAACAGCTCCCGCCTGCCGCTGATGCCAAAGGACGCCAATCACCAGGTGTGCCACTTGCTCAACGCTGACCCCAACCATTTCATCACCTAGCTCTTCGACAAGCTGTTGGTGAAGAGCCGTTATAGCTGAATTGAAACGCGCAATATCAACTCCTGCAGTTGCGTAACCGGTGGCCTCCAGCGTACGGCCAATTCGCGCGCGTAGGGTAAATTCGCTGTATACCTCCCAGTCGAGACGAAGAGAAACCAGCTCCGGTAAATCGGAACTCTCTGCCAGCTGGCCTTCGTTCTTCAGCGTCTGATAATCGTTCATCCACTGCATGTTGGGCGCGATGAAGCTCGCGGCAAAATGAGCATCATCCGGTGAACGTTCACGCGTCTGCTGGCAGACGCGTGCCGCAAAGGCATCCAACGGTAAAATCTCTTTTTCACCCAATACGCTGGCGATTTGTCCGCGTACCATTAGCGGCCAGGTTCGCGCGGTAAAGAAGCTGGCACGATGCGCGGCGTCCTGCACCGAGTCAGAAAACGTAATCAACTTTTTATGTTCGTTGAACTGGCTGCCGTAAAGCTGATGGATCATCACCGCCGACAGGCTGGCTGCCTGTGACCCTAGAATCGAAATACCCTGTTTGCTGTTGCAGTACGGACATTCGTTGGCAAATTCCAGCTCATCCTTACGCTCTTTGAGCATATCCGGGATGAGTACTTGTAGCAGATCAGTATGGCCACAATGCCCGCACTGTACGTTAGTCTGCTTATTGAGCTTTAAACAGGAAGGGCACAGTTTCTGGTGAACACCGCTGACCGGTTTATCGTTGTTGTCCGGGAAGGCCAGTACAATCGAACGGCCTTTTTCAAAGAACTGACGATAAATACCGTCCAGGTCGGTTTCGAGTTGAACGCTCTGACCATGGCGCAGGCTCGCCCAACCGGTAGCATGGCAGTCACGACAGTGAATAACGGGAAGGTAATGTTCGCGATCTTCCACCGCGACATCATCAGCAAAAACAAGCTTAGGTGTTTTTGACACGCTGGCAACCAGGCGGCGCATCTCACGCAGCCACAGTTGAGAACGTAGTTGCACAAAAGGCAGAACAGGACGCGCTTTATTCGCCTGCAGGCGTTTTTCCCGATCTTCCTGTTTTTCTGGAACGTCCAGGCGTGCCTGCGCAATCAGAGCCAGAATGCTTTGCAGCACGCGGGTCGCATGCCCGGCACTTTCCGCCAGCATCACCTGGAGATTTTCCAGGCACTGTTGTTCCGACAAAATACCGCCCTGCAAATCCTCCAGCAGCACGTGCAGGATACTGTGGCGACGTAACAATGAGCCCAACTCAATACGCTTTTCACGTCCGCGATCGCTGTCCAGATCGACAGGGAGTTGCAGTGAACTATCCGGGAACCATAGCGGAATTTGTCCGTTCAGATAGTCTACCGGGCTGGCGTACGTTTGCGGATCCAGCGCAGCGCTGGTCTCCTGGCCCGGATACTGACTGTACTCGATGGTATAACCTTGCAGATACTCCGCCGCCGTGTAGCGATCTTCGCGAATAACCGCGTCATCACTAAATGACTGATCAAAGATCGTTTTCGCGTAATCGAGTAGTTGCCCCAGTTCGTCACCTACAGTAGCCGACGTCCCCACGCAGGCAAAACGCTTGTTATCGACACCGATGTGATGCTTCAGACGACGCACCAGACAGGCCAGATCCGACCCCTGCGCACCATCAAACGTATGCAGTTCATCCACCACCAGATAACGCAGTGAACCTGGCTGATTATATCGCCAGAGTTTCTGATCGCCGGGACGCATCAGCAGGTAATCCAGCATCTTATAGTTGGTCAGCAGGATATCCGGCGGGTTCTCACGCAAGGTATGTTTGCAGGTAATGACTTTATCCGCAGACATCTTTTTGCTGGGTTCGATTTCACTGTCGCCGACAAACAGGCCGACGGTCACCTTGCTATGCAGTTGCGGATCGCTGGCGATGGTTTTGGCGAAACGGCTGGCCTGGTCGGTTGCCAGGGCGTTCATCGGGTAAATGATGATCGCTTTAACACCGGCCTCTGATGTCCCCGCACAATGGTTAAGCAGCGGGAACATAAAACATTCCGTTTTACCGGAACCCGTCCCGGTCGCCACCAGCGTCGGCTGCGGGCTATCACTGCCGAGGCGCTGGAACGCCAGCGCCTGATGCGCATGTGGCGGGAACGGCAGCGTCAGGTTGGGGAAGAAGTTCAGCGGTAAATCACTTTTACGAAACGGCAGCTGAGCGGAAAGATACGGCCCTTTCAGCAGCGTTTCCGGCTGGGACAGAAATTGCTCCAGCATCGAGACGTTATTGTTTTCTTCACCATTAAACAGCGGGCTGTTAAGCGGGAAGGCTGCCCGTAAAAAGGAAGCAACGCTGTCGGCAACCTGCCGACTGACAACGGAAGGCAGCATCAGGCGCTCCTGCGTTCAGAATAAGTAAGTAAACATGTTGCGACAGTGTCGGGTAAATCATATTGATTACCAAACATAACCAGCCGCTTCCTTGGCCTTGATATTGTTACATATACTTTGTTGAGCTCTTGTGGATTAGCCCAGTCTATTTTCTCAAGCCCAACATAAATCATGGTGTCAAACTCCAGGCCTTTGACATTCTCAGCGCAGGAAAAATGAACCTGATACTTTTGGGCAAGATCAATATGCTCTGCCACGAGTGGGGTTCTTGATGTCTGCTGGATAAGCGTAGCGCGTACACGCGCCTCCAATTCTCGTGCTAACGCCAGGTCAGGACAGATAACGGCAAGGGTTCGCCCGTGTGCTTGCTCGCTGATAAGATCGACCAATTCAGCATGCACGTTTTCGAAAGACTGATTAATAAACTTCTTATTAGTCCCGTTTTGCGCCTGTTCTCGCCAGAGAGTGAGCTGCTCTGCTGACTCCTGCAGGCGACTATCGTTCTGAACTAACGCGCGAAAGAGCATCGATGTAGCTGCCAGCTGAGGTTCCCGCTCCTGTCTTTTATTTTCTTTTAGCAGGAATTTTGTTAATGGCTGGTAAGGGAAGCAGGCATCCAGGCCATGAACATTTCCACGACCTAATTGCTGATGCATGTCCCCAACTAATGTTACCGCGTGATATTTCGGATCGGCCTGTTGAGCCATCAGAAAAACCTGTATCTCGGTAAAGTCCTGGACCTCATCAATAAACACAGACGGGTACGAGGGCTGCTCCTGTAGACGAGCGGGGAGACGACTTGATTGCGCACCACGCGTTATGATTTGAGCGAGCGCTAACAGAATATCTTTGTCATGTTCTGCCAGTAATTTCGCTTTCAGACGTTCTGACGCCTGCCTCAAATGAGGGTAGTCCTGCCAGTATTGCGGAAAGGAGAGTAACGCATCCCGATAGAGATCGGCATATTGCCACGAGCTATAAATCCGTAGCATCTGAGAACGAAGCCGCGATGCGAGAGAGGTTTGTCCTTTGTCTTCCCCCACTTCAATTTTACGCGCAAAGGGGTTCGACTCCGACAACGAAAACATGCGCTTCTGGTTAATGCCAAACAGCTTACGGTTAATTAAATGGATATTTATCGCGTCAAAATCTTTTGCCCAGGTAATTTTGATGTTATTCACCGCCGATGGAATATCACACACCAGTTTAAGATCGGTACGACACTCCCAGATGATCTCAGCATCTTCAGATGTATAGACACTCAGCCCATCTTCGCTCCGTATGCTGCCATTTTGCACAAATACGTTCAGTAAATCGGCATAATTTTCAATCAATAACTCCGTCGCTTTTCGGCGAATTCGCCCGATACCATCACGGACCGATTCAACAACGACCAACACGACTCCCATTTCACGCAGGGTCGCTATCGCCGTTTTCGCCTCTTTTACAACCAGCCATTTGTCCGTAACCGGATGCATCCAGAGCGTATTTTTATCAAACAGTTCGCGCTCGATTCGCTCATGCACATTGACCAATTGATCCAGGAGGTTATCCACGACAAAGGTTTTATCAGAGCGTCCAGAAAGCTGATTGCAAAGAGGAGCATATTCTGACGCCAGGCTCTGTTTAACAAGTTCCAGCAACCCAAAAGCGGCTTTCGTATCGCTCAGGAATGGTGCTTTAAGCAACTCGGCGGAGATATTCAACGAGGTCAGCTGCTTTTGAAGTTCAAGCCGTAGCATTTCGCCAATCGCCTGCGTTAAAACATGCAGCCATTTCATCGTTGATTCAGCCGAAAAATCATAAGGAAGTTTTTCAGAGACATTAGCATATTTAGCGCGAGTAACTTTCAGACCTTCAGAATTAGTAGTGGTAGAACGTTGCTCCAGCTGACGCACATCATTAAGCCGATATACTAACGAACGATACTCTTCTATGGGTAATTTATCGATATTCAGCACCTGACAAGAAGCCTTCAGATAGTTCACCAGCTCTCCCGTCCGAACAAAACCCACACTACTTTCGTCTAAAAAATCTGCGTTGAATTTTTCTTCATCGGTTGTGCGTGCCAAATCGCATAGTGTTTTCGCACGCCCCAGCGCCACACAAGTTTTCCCTGAACCTGCTACACCTTCAACAAGCATTGGTCCCGTGGTGGTCGCGCCAGTCATAACGCTGAGTTGTTCTTCTGTCGGATTAAGAAAGAAATAGTTGCTTAGCCCAATATACTCGTCACGATCATCATCGCTGCGCCCATAAATATCGTAGTGATTTAATAGCTCTTCGGCATCATCCTGGAACAACTCATAATCTTGTCCAGTCGCCAAATCCAACCAGTTTTCCGACTCCTGCTCGATACTGTCAGCTGGAGTGTTTTCGGGGAGCGGTGGCAATGCCACATCCGTCACAACGGCTTGCTGATGTTTAGGTCGATACCAGCGCTGTAAAGAGAGTTTCAGATTATTAATTACCGTCTGAAGACCCTGCATACCTTTAACCGCAATTGAATTTGATTCCATTACCTGAAAATTCTTGATGTTCTGTGCCGCTTCAATACCGCTAAAACGAGCGAAATTGCGGATTTCGACAATGGTGTAGCGCCCCCATTGATTGCTTTCAGATTTCAGCCCAATTTGGGCCTGGCGGCATAACCGTCCAATAGGTGAATCAGGAGTCGCGTATCCTAACTTAGTGCTGGCGTAATCACAGGTCGCCTGGGAGGTACGCAGCACCTGACGGCCCGAATATTCAGTGTCAATGACGACAGTTTTCCCGAAGCCATGGCGATAAAGCTCTTCGTAGCCTCTTCGCTGAAAAGCACTCGCGGAACGCCGACGCTCTTCCGCGTAACTGATCACTTCATTGAGTGCATCCAGTTCCGTTTTTACAACGCTATGTCGCTCGGAGGATTGTTCGTCAGAGAGTTGATCCAACTGCTCAGGTAACCGGTATATCGCCATGTAAACGTCCTGAAAAGGGCGTAGCCCGGGCTACGCCTGATACGTTAATTGATATGTTCAGAAAAGAATGCCCAGGCCACTTTGTAGTCGTCTTCACGGTCTGGTTTGATAAACGGTGCTTGCCAGGTGACGGTGCGGCGCTCGCCTTCACCGCTGCGGGTATAGTCATCAAAAGTGACGCTGACGGTACCGGTTTGCAGATGCTTGACATCATCCCAGCCGATGGTTTGATCGGTACAGTCGCCACCGGACCAGTCCGGGCTGTCGACATCAAAGACAAAACCTTTTTTCAGGTCCGCTTTACGCGCGGTACGCGGCAGGCCGACGCCCACCAGCCCTTTGCTTGGGGTAAAGATAATGCGGCCGTTTTGATCATACCAAGTATCGGCTTCGTACTGGCGCATTACCGGGAACTGAACGCGATAGATGGTTAGCAGTTCTTCAAAGGTTAACCCAAGCGCCTGCGCCACCAGCACGTCGATTTCCACCAGTGCCTGACGGCGGCTGTAGTCGGAGCGTAAGGCGCAGCTACGCTGCCACTCTGGGGTCAGGTTGGCGAAGAAATCCTGGGGGAGTTGTGGGAGGTTACGGCTCCAGCGTTGGGTGCTGAAGTCTGGGTTATAACAAGATTTCCAGAGATTAGTATAAGCGGTACTTACACCCATCAATGTTAAGCCGCGTGCTACTAATTGCCTTTCAGCTTCGCAGACCAAAGGCATCAGTTTTAGTAATTCATCTCTAAAGTTTGATTTACCTGTGCTCTTAACCCAAAAATCAAATGCAATGGACAGTGATGCCGTTGTAAATAATGTCAGGCGATGAGTATCGCTGAAAACCGCAGAGAAACAACCGTCTATATGCCCTACTGCAGGCGGTATAAGCGTTGGAATTAGAGTTCTTTCCCCAGACTGGCTCAGCATTTTTCTGGCAACGTAACGATAATAATCCGTCACCTTTCTTGGCTCATCTTCACCTGGTTCAGTCCAAGTCACTCGCGGAGTACGTTTGGCATATTCCTGCGCATCACATGCCGGAATGTAGTTAGTGCGCGGCAGATAGTCGTCGGGCAGAGTTAACAGGTCCAGACAGTCATAATGTCCTTTCTCGGTGCAAATCTCTCGCGGTGTTTTATAGAGTGGTATTCCGACATAGAAATGCGGACCAGACAGAATCCATTGTGCAGCATTCTCCGGGAATTGGGTATGTCGCTCAATGGTACCATCGCTTTGTTGATTTGTTTCATGCCACATTTCAAGAGATAAATATTGTCCCTGCAAATCCCCCAACCGTTTGGGCTGCGCTGCAAATTTTTCAAGTACAGAAACAAGCGGTTCAGCATGAAGCGCAGGAAGTCGAGCCTCAAGAGCTGGCGTCCCCTCTTCATCATAAAGACTGGCAAATAGAGCAAGCCGCTCCATTCCGACAGTTAATATACGGCTTTGGTGCCCAGCTTCATTCCATGAACCTGTTTCATCATCTTTAATGCCACCAACTTCACCGGAACCATCATGAGCAAGGCAAAGCTCGATCGTTTTGGCTGAGAAAAGGTTAGCAATATTGATAAAGCCGACAGATTGATTCGGTGAAGCCGTATAAATATTAATGCTGAATTTAACCCTGTGACCAATAGGGAAAAGCATATGCTGATTCTGAAACTGAAAATGCGCCCTCAGTCTCGGATATACCGAAGCACGCAGTTGCCCACCTTTCGGATCATCATAAATCCCTTCCGGGTGCAGGAATCCAGCCACGCCTTTCTGCGCCCCCAAACGCCATGCCTGCGGCAGGAAGCATTTATACAGGTTAGTCTGCACACCGCGTAGTACCGGATAGTTCTGCTGCGCATTCAGGAAGTTCTGCATCCCTTCGCAGCCTTCGTACTCGCTGCGCCATGCATCTTCCAGCGCCGGAATGGCGTTAAAGGTATCAACACGCAACGTTGCCAGCTTCGAGGCACTCAGCTTACGCAGCACAAACTCCGGCTCGTAATCGCCCAGCACCCCCGCTTCCTGCCATTCGATTTTCAGCCACGGCGGATTTCCGAGCATCAGGTCAAAGCCGCCGCGCTCAGCAAACAGATCGCTGAATTCCAGATCCCAATGGAAGAAACGGTGCTGCTTTTTCAGCGCATCGACAATCGCCAGACGCGGCAAATGGCGAAACAGCACATCGGTTTTCAGGCGACCGGCACCGGAAAACAGCGAAGACTCTTCACGCACCTTGCCTTCGTCGGAAAACAGATCGCCGGTGGCCTGTTCTGCGGTTTCAGTGACTATTTCCGTGACTACAATACCGTCGAGCAGAGTTTCCATCTCGAACAGCCAGGTGCTGCGGTCCGGCAGTTCATCCGCTTTGTCGATCGGCCAGAACCATAACGAACACCAGTAGTCCATCACCCAGCGCAGTTTCTGATAGGCACTATTATCTTCGAGGCGACCGCTGAAGGTTTCATCTTTACTGCTTAAAGAGGCGCGGATTTGAGCCGTATTTTCCGCAGGCCATACCGGGTAGTTGTCGGCGGTTTTCTGGCGCTCGGCCTTCAGTTGCTGACGGAAAGTATTCCAGAGCACTTCAACCTTAACGCTGATACGCTGCACATCGGCAATCTCATGCGGTGCAAAGCTTTTAGTAAATTCCTTGCGCCAGCCATCCAGCGCTTTGAAATCATCCGGATAACGCTGCTTAACGGTTTTGTCGCTGTAGTTGGCCATGCCGCTATCCGGCAGCAGGAAGTGGAAAATCTGCTTCTCTTCGCGCGGCGTACTCATCGCCAGTTCGACCGGTTCGCTGTTAAGCCAGCTAGGGTCCTTAGCTTTTTTGTAGGTAAGCTCGCTCTTGTTGAATACCTGACGCCGCGCCCCCACCAGCGAGTTGCCACAGTGCAGCTGGTAGCCAAACCACGGTACAAAGGCATCACCGCTGATGGCGTTCAGCCACAACGACACTTCCGCCAGCTCCACCGCCACCGGGTTTAAGTCCACACCGAAGACGTTGTTGTCGGCAATGTACATTTTCACCCGTTGCAGTTCCTGGGTGTAGCGATCCTGAGGAATGCGGCGACCTTCCGCCTGCTGTTTGTGGAACAGGTAAGCTTCCGCCAACTGATTGATGGCTTCGTTAAGGAACGCCGCGCTGCCCATCGCCGGTTCGCACACAGTGAGGTTTAAGATGGCATCGGCTTTGGCGTGCGGATCGGTAATCGGGTCAATCTGCTCTTTAAACAGCTCTTTCAGGGCATATTTGACCAGCGAACGGGTCAGCACTTCCGGGGTGTAGTAGGAGGCGGATTTTTCGCGGTCGCGCCCGGCCATGCGGTAAATAAAGCTGCCTTTGCGGTGAATGCGCAGGCTGCCGTCTTTTTCGTAGACCTTCTCGTCTTCGTGGTATTTGCCGATCTCGTCTTTGCTGACGAAATAGCCCGTTTCCAGCTCGTTAAACTCTTCGCCTGCTTTTTTCACCTCATAGAGATCGTCGCTGGCGAAGAATCCGCGGTAGGAGAGCAGCGCTTCATACACCGCACCTAACTGGTTGATACCCAGCTGGCGATAGGAGATACGTCCCCGGCGGTTAAAACGCCCTTTACCCGGGCGGCTTAACGACATCGCCTGAATAATCTGTTGCAGAGTTTCATTGCGGAACACCACACGGTTAAGAATGCGGGTGTTATGCGCTTCAAACAGATGGCTTTCCAGACGCGGCACGCTGAACTGATGGCTATGAATAGTGATCCGGTCGCCGCTCTCCAGGTCGCTCTGCATTTTCACGCCGCCGCTGTAGCCGTCACGCACCAGCTTGAACAGCATATTCAGGCTATCATGGAAGTAGCGCCCGTTACGATCTTCTTCGCTGGTCAGCGGGATCATCTCCAGATCGCGCAGCGTTTCCAGGCTGTAGCCTTGCAGATAAGTTTTGGCGGTCATCGGCGCATAGCCCAGCTCCGGGCGCGCTTCGATATAGAACAGGAACAACAGACGATACATATACCGCAGGCATTGGCGGCTCAACTCATCCGGGTTAATAGCACGTTTCCCGGTATAATAAGCCAGCTCGTTGTCGATGAGATAACGCATCGCTTCATTGCCCAACAGCTCAATACTCTCACGCAGGGCATATTTCAGATCTTCCGACACGCCAAACGCATGCTTGTGCGAATTGTCATCCAGCGAATCGAGGTACGGTGAACCGCTGCCTGGCAACAGCGAATCTTTGTGTAACAACACCGACGTGGCTTTCAACGTATCCGTTTCACGACGGCTTAAAATTTCTTCAAAATCAAAACGCAGCAGACGGTTTTGCGCCCACTTAGTACGATCCAGCAATAACAGCTGACGGTTACCAAGCAGCAGCACAAAACGCGGCGGTTCATTTTGCGTGAAGACCGCCGTTGAGAGCAGATCCTGCCAGCTGCGGTATTCGCCGTTCGCTTTTTTACGCAGACTGTCGCGCTTCTGTTTATCGGTATCTACCGGGAACTGCGCGGTCAGCAGTGACAACGCCAGCGGATCCAGCGTTCCTTCTTCCTGATCATGTGCTTCAACAATCCACAGCCACGGACTGCCGTCGGTGCTGTTGTAACGAGCCAGTACCGGCAAAGGCGTATCGTCATCCAGCATCTGTATGTGCGGATTGAGTTCATAACCCAATGCCTTTAATAGCGGCTGCCAGCGACTGCGCTGATCGGCCAGACGCTGCGGGATCTGGCGCTGTTTTTCATGTTCAGTGAGTTTGCGGAAAAACTCTGTCGCCAGGCTGTTAAGCTGGTTCCACGGCGCGCGGTAGCCCGCCTCAACCTCTTTGCCCTGTTCACGGGCAGCGCGTTCAGCTTCGCGAGCGGCATTTTCCTGCTCAATCCAGGGTTCCAGTACATCGCGAATATCGCTGGTAAAGACTTCGCCCAGATAGTGGTTAGAGTAAAATTCATTTTCGTTATTAATACCGACCAGCGCCATGATTAGCCCTCCGCTCCGGTGATTACAGCAATAACCTGGATGTAGGGCTCTTTTTCGGTGGTCATGGTGTCCTCAATCCATTGGATATAGCTGTCAAAATTGTGTTCGATTTCGCGCTGACGTTGTTCTTTGCGGCTCTGTTTCACCGAAAGCTGCTGTTTATTATCGGCAAAATCCAGCTCCAGTTGATTCAGCTGACGCCCACGCAGAACGTCCAACTTCTGTAGATGCTCATTGAGCTGCTGATTGATATGCTCCTCAAAAGCATTTCGATCGTGAACAAACACATCCCGCGCATGGGCGATTGCCGCTTCCAGCAGATCCTGCTGGCGTTGGTGGTTGCGATGTTTGCCGCCGCTGTTAGTCAACTTGCTACTCAGTTGCGGATGTCGTTTCAGAAACTCAGCAAAAGGCAGGCTACCGCTTAACGTTTCGCGGTTAAAGCTCACCACCAGCCACGGGTTCACCATCGGGTGCGACTTACGATTCGGGAAAAGTCCGGAAAGGATGAAATGATCTTCATCTGGCTCAAACAGGTGCGGCAGGCGCATCACCGGAGCTTGATGGCGACCAAATGCGGACTGGATTTTGTCGTCTAACCACTGCACTACCGGATTGATTTGCCAGAGGTACTGCACATCGGGCCAGGCATGCTGTTCACCACGCGCGCGCGAAATGGCCTCCGTGATAACCGTTTTGTCCTGGCTTAGATAAAGCTGCCAGTTTTCCGGCACAATTTCTGGCGGTAACTGGTTAAAGCGACGGCGCAACTCCTCCGGTGCGACCAGCGATAAGGTGTTATCAGGCAAGGTATCGTATTGCATGGTCTGACCGCTGGATTTCAGATATCCCAGCGTTTTTTCGCAGTACGCCTGTTCATTAGCAAACAGGCTAATGTCACTTTCGGTCACGGTCGAGGCATCGCTGGACACCGCGCTGCAGATTTCACCAAACAAGTCGTGTTCAACATTTTCAGTGACGTTACTATTCAAGAGTTCATCGAACAGGCTGGCGCCATCGTCCTGCATCATAAATTCAGCAACCTGCTCTTCTTCCTCTTCCTGCGTAAATTTGCCGGTAAATTCGGAGCTATCGCCGATATTCTTCTGCGCCTGTTCATCTTTGTTAATTAACACTTCCAGCACACGCATATCACCGTTGATCTGCGGTTCGCTGGCTTCAGTCAGCAAGTAGCGGATCTGTGGCTGGTATTTTTGCCCGTAGCGGTCAATACGCCCGTTGCGTTGCTGGAATACCATCAGCGACCAGGGAATATCGAAGTGAATCATTTTATGGCTGAGGTGATGCAGGTTGATGCCTTCAGACGCCACATCCGAGCAGATGAGCAGGCGCAGCGGTGACTGGGTTTTGCCAAACGCTTCGACGGTTTCCATCAGGACTGTATCGCCCTGGTCGCCACGTAACGTGGCAATTTGATCGTCTTTCAGCTTGATATCGGTAGGCAGTTGCTGCTCAAGGAACTCGAGCGTTTTGATACTCTCGGTAAAGATCACCAGGCGATCTTCCGTGTTATTCGCTTTCCAGCGAAGATCGTTACGGATGGTCTCCAACAACAACTGATACTTGCTGAACTGACTGGCATCAATATTATTGAGTGCCAGCAGTAGTGACTCTAATTCGTTAATCTGGCTCTGACTGTTTATTTCTTTGCGGTTCTCAAGCCGCTTCAGACGGTTAGCCACCACGCTGGCGCATGCCATTGGGCTGGAGAACAACGCTTTTTCGAGCGTGATTTTGAACAGGCGGCCTTTATTTGACCGCGAGTCTTCATCATCATCGTCACGGAACTGACTCTCAACCAAACGGCGGTAGACTTCCTCTTCGGCCCCGGTTGCCGGGCGCATCAATTTGACAATATTGCGCTCCGGAAACTCGCCAGCCATCTGATCTTTTACGTCTTTTTTGAAGCGACGCACGACCAGATTTTTATCGGCAAAATCGGCGTATTCATACTCTTTCGGATTGGCTATGGCCGTTGGGTCGAGCATGTTCATTAGGCTGGCAAAACTTTCAGCCTTTCCGTCATGCGGCGTGGCCGAGAGCATAATCAGCGTATCGCTGCGCCCGGCGAGCAATTTTGCCAGTTTGCTGCGCAAGGAGCTGGTCCCACGTTCAGCGACATTATGCGCTTCATCGATAACAATAATATCCCACCAGGCGTTTTCCAAATGGTGGCGATATTCGATGTCCTGTTTCAGGGTATCGATGGAGATAATGGTCTTATCGAAATAGTGGAACGGGTTGTGGTTGGTTGGGATGCGGTTACGCACCTTTTGTAAGCCAGCGGAGTCAAGCCGCGTCAACGGAATAGCAAAACGGCTCCAGAACTCTTTCTGGAATTGCGTAAGCATGGATTTAACCGCCAGCACCAGAATGCGTTTGCCACGACCACGGCGAATCAGCTCTGAAACCAGAATACCGGCTTCCAGCGTTTTACCCAGCCCGACCGCATCAGCAATTAATATCCGCTGGCGCGGCTGCGCCAGCGCCATGCGCGTGGGATCGAGCTGAAAGGGCATGGAGTCCATCGCAGCCTGATGTCCAAAATGGACTTTGCTGTCCGTCGGTACGCGTTGACGTATCTGACTCTCGATGTACAACTGAGCCGCCTGGTAATTGGCTGACTCATCTTCCACCAGATTTGTTTTTGCTGGATCGAGAATCTCGACTTTTTGTTCCAGCTTTGTCAAAAATAGCCCTTCTTTACCGCGTACCAGCTCTGAAATTCCATCACAGGTCAGCAGACTGCCACCATCTCCGCTGTCATCCGCCCGGCGAATGCGCCACTCTGCATCACGAATAACCACCCGCATTCCAGGTGCATAATTTTGCTTATTCATCGGTTTTTCTGTCTTTATGAGGCAGTGGTGATAACACTATCCCGAGCGATATGTCGCTGCACACTGCGATAAAAAAGAGGGCTTTAAAGATAACATGAAGGGTGGCGTCAGGGGGGATAAAATGGAATGTAATACGCAGAAATAACGCATAAATTTCAAACAGCGATAGTTAAAAAGTGAGCTGGGTCAACTCCCCCACACTGAGTCGGTGGGGGAGAATTCGTTTAGCCTGCGATGATATAACTCTTCAATCCATTATCCGGGGCTATAACCAATGCCCGGCATGTTGCCAGGCGCTCGACCTGATTCGGTATTCGTCCTGAAAAATCGAAGAATGTGTCACCCGTACAACGCCAGTAACTTAGTCCCATATCGAGCAACACATAATGTTCACTGCCATCGCTGAAGGTCACGCTCAGTTCACGTCCGTGATCGGTGTTCTGATTATCTCCTGCTAACCATGAGATTTTCCCTGACCAGGCTGGCCCAAGGTAGCCCTCTTCCAGCAACCTGGTCATAACTTGCTGGCGATCCTGCTCATCAAGCCATGCGTTATAGAGTGAATCGTGTTGGCGAGAACTGTACTCTAACTTTTTAACTGAAACAGTGAGTTCGGCGCGTTCTGCCAGCCCCTGTTCAACCAGTTCCGTCAAAATTTCACCTAACAAACGTACAGTAAACGGGCTATTGAGATAACGATCACTATAATGGACGTGAGTAATTTCGCATCGATTAGTAAAGGCCTTCTTCCAGCCAGCATGCTGCTGAGCTATCAGTGCCCAGAAACGCGAACCAAAACCTTCCACCAGACCGTCAAGTTGTTGGCTGAGATTGATGCGTACCGCCCCAGCGGGTAACACTGGCAGTAAGTCTTCTGCACTCAAGGGCTGACCCGAGAATGTTTTTCTGGACGCCCTTTTAATCGTCACTACCGGCGATGCTGAACTTTGTCCCCATAATTCACCGGGCGAAACGGTGGCACTGTCGGCAGCGGCCCACTGTTGGGTTTGCCCCTCACGAATGACCTGTGCCAACAAGATCCCTTTCCCTTGCACAAGTTGCGCAGTGGCTATAGATTTCACTTGCAAGCGTTCACCCGGTATCGCCGCTAGCGCGGAAAGCTGATGTCTTGTGCTATCAGCTAAGTTTTCCAGCTGTGTGGCAATCAGCAACTCAACATTGCCCCCAGAGGAAGCAAACTGGAGTAACTCTTTAAATAATGGCCATTGCGCAAAACTCCACTGTTCATGCGACCCAGCAAGAACCAACGAGCAGGAATCATAAACCTCGCTGTTCAGGCATTGCGCAATACGCAAACTGAGTGGGTTGGTTTCAACCCGGCTACTTTCTCCGAAGTACTGATATTCTGGCGCGAGATTAAGCCGCTGTAGACGAAGATTAGTGAGCAGGGTTAATGCCTGATGACGATCTAATTTACCTACATAATGCTGACTGTCGTAGCTGAGCAAGCAGTGGTGACAGAATTTATCACAGCTGCAATCGAGCAATTTTCTGGCATAATTAAAGACATCCGACCAATTATCGATCAATTGCACTGCATAACCCGCACCACCAGCATTATTATCGTAAATAAAGATAGAATATCCAGTGAAGCCATCGATATCGCGCGCTTGCTGCGTCGTCACGCCCAGCTCAGTATTTTCGATACCCAATTTATGCGCTAATCCTTCACGCAAAGCAACCGCAAGGGAACGCGCGGCAACATCATCCCTGATCAATAAGCCATTATCATCACTGAGTTGCAGCTCAACCATATCTGTACGGCTGCTATATCCCAACCACAGATCTTTATGAACATGACCGTGGCACAATTTATTGTTCCCCTGCCGATCATTACTACCGCCTCTCAACAGGTAGTGCGTATTTTCCTTCTCCGGGTTCTTTAGATTCTCCGGAGTACGCTGGGGCTGGGTTTGAGATTCTGCCCGGCCACAGGAAAGACAAATTGCGTAGCCATGACCAAATTCACCCTCACTGAAGTGGAACAATTCCCCGCTATGACTAAAACGGTAACGTCCGAGTCCAGCATCGGGTAAGGAGACCCACACCGAAGAAGGTACAAGAACACGAGGATCTTTCCAGGGAAGTTGCGCAGGCATGGATACATCATTATGTGCCTGATAACGAATGTCTGTCGCAAAACCGACAGGCTGTAAATACCGCTTCACATCAAGCTGCTGTATATCTGCCTTGCAGTGGCAACATTCGACAGGCCGGGTGGCGCTGGTCGCTCCCGCGCCGCATTTACGGCAATGCCAGAACCACGGAATATGATGATCGCCAGACAGCTCCTGCCCGCTGGCAAGTACTTTACCAAGCATAATACCCGAGGAACGATACACTTTTCCGCCCAATACCACATCAGCACCAGGAGCATATTCACGTAATGCTGTGGGCAGGTCACGGCTGGGCAGTTTTTCAATGCGGCGAGAAAAGTTTTCTCCCCCTTCATTAGGGTCAGCCTGAGTGGCTTTTATTGCGCGACGTCTTTCCAGTTCATCCGCGGTCAGATAATTGAAATTGACCACGCCAACCGGGAAACCATGACCCGGCAGGAACGCTTCACTGATGAGTTTAGAAAACAGATAAGCACCGCGATAATCACGAAGCTGATAAGTGATTGCTTTGCCTGCTGGCGTTTCTTCCCACGCGCTGTTATCTGTTTTCAACGCTTCGATGTTTTCCAACAGTATGGCAAGTTGGCTTCTCCAACGAGTATCAACCAGCTGCATCATCGTTTGCGTACGAGTCAAGAGCTGTGTCGGCGTCAATGACATCAGTACAGTTCCCTGGGTAAGGCGTTTAAGTTTATCCGCCAGCTGATCGGCCTGATGATTTAACCAATGGAGAAAACGAAGACACTGGCTCTCATCACCCTCAAAGAACCATTTACAACTCAGTTTTGTCGCATCAGGAACTTCAGCTCGTAAAAACGCGCCTAAAACCAATGCGTTAACATGCCGCTGAACAATACTACTGCTACCAAAACGAACCCGTGGGGCACTCGCAACGGTGTTGAACGCCCAGAGAGGGTCTTTGAATACCTCCATTCCATGCGCGGTGTTTTTACATAACGTAATGGCGGCAGATGCGCTTTCACCGCGACGGCCAGCACGGCCAGCACGCTGCAAATAATTCGCCGGAGCCGGAGGAACGTTATTCATCGCGACCAAACTCATACCACCAATATCCACGCCCATTTCCATGGTCGTGGAACAGTTCAACACATTGACTTTCCCTGCTTTAAATTGTTTTTCATTAAACTGGTTCTTCTCTGGTGTTCGCTGCGCTGAGTGTTCCTCCAGACGATACCAGCTATCTTTCAGGGCCAATCGATCGCTGCGAGTAGACCATACCCCCTCTTCCCGAGCATGTTGAATGAGTTCATTACTTTCCAGCCAGTGCAGGCGCTCTTCTCGCGCCATTTCTCCACCACCGGATAAACGCCAGTGACGCGCAGGAAGCTCAGGCATTTCAATCAATACAGCTTTTTCAGGTGCTATCTCTTTGCTACCTGGTAAATACGGAGAATAACCCAATAAAGTGACATCTAACGCACGGCGAGTATAGGGGCAACGCCAGACTTGCTTTGGACTGTAAAATTCAGCTTGTTGTTTAATGTCCAATTGATAACCAGATTCAAACTGACGCAGGCATGGTCGAATAGCTTCCCAGACCTCATTCATTAAGTAATTAACCAGCGCTTTCCAGTGAGCCTGCTCAGGCTGTATTGCCGGAAAGACAGCAATTAATAGCTTAATGACCCGGTTATAATGGCGATCGCGTATTTGTGGCCAAAGTTGATCACGTTTCTGCCCTTTGTATTTTTTATCTGGCCCCTGCAGCATTTTTACCGGGAAACGTGCTCCCATCCAGCGAGGGTACTCCTCGTTTTCGTAAAAAACGGCACTGTTTTCACGTATAAAGAAATCAAGGGTAATCTTCAATAAATTACGCCATTCCGGTAATTGCTTATCGGGGTCGGGTAATAATGTCTTCCAGTCCTGCGGGCAGGTTGTGACTTTATCAATAAATGGATAGTGAATGGCCACCAGCCCCAGACTTTCGAGGGTCCAGGCATTTTTGGGGCGGCGACCAAACTCACTGTATAAACAAAAATCAGCAAACTGTTGTTTAGTAAGCTCAAGTCCAGACAAGTCTTTAAAACTGCCTCTCATTCTATCGGCAAGGTCCACACTGCCAACCAGCTGTTCAGACAGAGTTTGCCACGACATGGTTTTCTTCTGCTGATTGCCAGAATTGGCCAGGAGTATGTGCATCGCTTCAGCATGTTCCTGGCTTAAGGAACTAACCATCGGCTCGATAATTCTAAGTGCCTGAACGTCCGCTAGGCTAAGCTTCTCATTCGCAACCATCGCTTTTTTCAGTGCGTCGATGGAATTTTTTAAAGGGAGGACAGAAAACTGGGTAATAACTTTCTCTAACAGTGCACAGTGGGCTGGGCTGAGCATTCCTGATGGCTCTGCAATATTTGCCAGTTCCTGATAACAAAGGGTTCGTAACGTAGCTTTATCTGCGTCCTGCTGTAATCGGGCAGAGATACGGGCGGTTCCCTGACGTGAATCCGTAAAGGTGAGCAAGCGTCGACCATTAAACGGTCCTAACTGCTCTTCTCTTGTTTGCGGTAAAGGCGAAAATTCAAGCAGAGTAGGAATAATTTCATTTAAAAAAAAGGGCGCACCGAGTCGAAGCGGACGGAACAAAAGATTATTTTTCCGTTGGGTGTCACCACAACAAACACAAGCAAAGGAATTATTGCGTCCCTCACCTCGAGATTCAGGTCTTAGCAGATTTATCTCATAGTGCTTTTGCGCCTCGCGGTCGATTTTACCCGCCGTCGCTTCCTCCAGTGAAATGATATATTTTTCACCATCGCTCGCTATAAGACGATCAAATTGAGAGTTATTTTCTAATTCGTTATTATCTTCATCTTCAGAATAAACATCGAGGTCAAGAGCAAATTCATCCTCTTCGGCAGCAGCAGGTTGCGCCACCAACCAGTTCGTTCCATCACCGCGCACTTCCTCTTTGGCAGACAAATAAGCTGAACCACACCCGGAGCAACGTAAGATTTCAAATACAGGCGCACCACAGTCACAATATTGGCGTTGTTCAAACCATACCTGACCAAATGGCCAGTCACTCTCACCTAATTCACTCGCTTTATGTGCGCATTGTTTATTTGAACATGCCCATAGGCCCGCGAGTGTTCGGATAAACCCATGCATACGTAATGGCGTAAAAGCTAGTGAAAATTTAGATTCACCCTCTCGCGATTTCGCCATCAGATCGAGAAGCTGCAGCAGCTCACGGTGATTAATGTCTGGCCAGGTTCTTCTGGCAACATTGAGCAATTCACTCAAACGTACCGCCAGGCGTCCGGGGCGAGTTAACGCCTGACGCAATTGCTGGGCCACACGGTAATGACAAAGCTGTTGGTAAAGTTCCTGAGAACTTAGTGAGTTAAGAGATGCTAAAGATGTGGGATATTCATGACGAATAAGAGACTCCGATATCGGCGGTATTTGTCGATAGCCGCGAACTACTTTTACATCACGTTCTGTGACGCCCGCGAGATCGGCAACAAATTTAGCAAGTTCTTTATTACCTTCAGGAGAATCTTCACCAATAGTGGCCGAGGTAGCAATGATTTGCACAGGTTTATCTGTACCAGGTCCAACATTGAAGGCCTGCATGACGCGACGTAAAAGCAGCGCTAACTCAGCTGCCTGAGAGCCAATATAACTGTGAGCCTCATCAAGGACAATATACTTCAGCATTCCCTGGGACTTTTCAATGATAGGGGCATCTTTGCGACGAATCAGCATATATTCCAGCATCGTGGTATTCGTCACCATGATGGACGGTGGGGCTTCATAAATGGCTTCCCGACTCAATGCCTGTTCAGGTACTTTGAGCTGGTCTTCCTGAACTTCATATTTGGTATGCCGGGTTTCGCCATTATATAGCGCGAAGCGTATTTTCCCTTTAAACCCGCGAGTCCACTCGCGAAGCCGCTCCTGCTGGCTATTTATTAACGCATTCAACGGATACAAGAAAATAGCTTGCATCCCTGTTAGTGACTGCCGGGTCAAATTTTGCTGACGAATAAGATCTTCCAGCACCGGCACCATAAAACATTCTGTTTTTCCTGACCCTGTACCACTGCTCACTAATAGGGACTGCTTGTCTTCAAGAATCGTTCGCCACGCAGTTAGCTGATGACGGAACGGCACTGGCGCATTGCTCAAAGCATCAACCAGCGGGCTGGAGATCAGTTTGTCACGCAAATCCTCCATTGTTTCATCTGCAGGCATCCAGCCAAACGTACTTTCGAATACCGGATCTGCAAGCAGTGACCCCCCCAGACCTGAAGGCTGGAAATATTGAGATTCCAGATATTGACTCAACGACTTGCTCCGCAATGCCAGCTGACTTACCACCGACCTCACCGCACGCTGATGAAGCTGATTTAGAAGTGGCGCATAATGCAGTTGCTGAACGTTCATCAATGACATACTCCTGCTTGTTCAAAATAATACTGATAGATAACCCCCAATTGCTGCGGGGCTTGCTGATAGTGAAATTCAAAAAGTGCAGTTAGCTGATGCATAAGTTTATTTTTTCTTTGGGAGAGCAGCGCCGCGACTAACATCAAATTAAAACGTTTTTCAAAACGAGTGTGATATGTGTTTTCGATCCAAAATTTATTAAAAACAGATTTAAGATCTGGAGTAATAGCACTATCCCAAAGCTCTTTAGAAAAAGTACTGATACGTCCAAAACTATCTGGGTTTCTTAATAACATCTGTTTGGCATCATTAAACTGCTCGCGGCTTACAGATGGCAATACAGTGCAACCTGCAGGTAATATCTCACTATGTGTAAGCAACATATTAGCGATGGGAACTAATCGACGATCGATATGCGCTCGATGATTTATAAATGCAATAAATGGCTGTAGTATATTTAATGCAAATGCCTTATCATTAATCTGTTTTTCCAGAGAACACCAACACTGTTCAAAGACATCTTCCCATATTGAAACAGGAATCCACCCCCATGAGAAGGGTAATTCCTCCTGTATATCATAAATAGTATCACTATCCCCAGAAAGACATGATGATATTAACAATTGAACAACCACGCAATAATTACTCGTAATCTCTCTAAATAAATCCAGTTCCAGCAAAGGCAAGCTATTATTCAACTTGTATTTTTTAATGTATTCAACTAACAAATAACAAGAGTTTTGCAAAGGATTATTGTTAATTTCCAAAAATAGCGCATTACAATATTCCTTGCGTTGTTCTGGCTCTGCGTTGCATATAGCATTTAGAAATAAATCATTTGTCTGTAATGTAGGTAACATCCATTTAATCACTGGTGCAATACGAATTGCACCATCAATTTCACCCACAATTAACCATGGGCCAACTTGAGTATTCAACGTCGAGAAATCATAACCAGAATCATCTTTTTTCAGCAGGACTGTGCATAAGTCAGGAGCATTAAGAGAAATGGCTTCAACAACCATGTCGTCTATTTTATGGTAAGGAAAAACAATAGAATCTTTTATATCAACCAGTAATCTTTCATCACTCTCAATAAAACGGCCATCGTAGCGTTTAATATTGAGTGTTGTTTTGTCCTTACCAAATCTGTCAGAGTAAAAATCAACACGTAATGTACTATCATTTTTCCATGCACATGCAAGCATGGCGTTCAGCAGATTATAATTCTCATAAAGTGAAATTTGTTGCAACTTTTCATTACGGCCAGATAACAATGGAATATCCGCATGTAAATAATGAAATTTTTCAGACATCGGGTTTTCATCCAACAACTCGATATTAAGATATCCTTTCCCGGCACAAGATATTGTTAACAGCTCAGCGTCCACACCATGCAAATGTGCTATAGATGCAACACCGTCAAAATGAACAGAACCATCATTACTTACAAACCGTCCACCGCTAACGGGCTTAGGTAATAACAATTTAAGATTAGAACCATCTTTCCAGGATACTCGTAAATTGATGGTGCTTTCTAGCATCTGCGATGAATTACAATCAATAACACACTCGTTTTGCAAATAATCTGATTTAAGTGTTACCTTTTCATTGTTTGAATATTTATCAACCCTTGCATCCGTTATACCAGAGAGTACAATAACACCTTGCTGAGCAGTCTCGGGAATAATTTGAATATCGAAATCTGCTGGCAAAATCACAACTTTACCGCTAAATAAAACTTCACCATTGACTATTCGCCTGACTTCTATCTGCCCTTTCGGCATTACTGATGCGATAGAAAACCAGGAGTTGTTACCTGAACGAATGGATCTCCAAAAAAGTTCGTTCTCTGGGACAATGCCATGCTGCATATCCTTTTTCCAGCCGATCTTTGGCCAGGCACGATGGACAGGATAATCAGATTTTACCAGATCGATCTCTGTCGGTTTTATATAATACTCAATCGCAGAATCATAAAGTTGCTGCGTGCGAATCGTACAAACTGCGCCATCATGTAAAACAACGCTGAATACTCCGCTTATTTTAGTTAAGCTGCGTTCACTATTTTTCAGCAACCTCGGGATATCAAACTCACCTTCTCCACTAATATCCAAATGACTATTTGTCGGTAGCGAAATAAAAAGAGAGTTTTGCCTGGAACTAACAGAGCCCATGCCGACAAGTTTTAACTGTGACTCGCTCTCATTCATCGCTTCAAAAACCCATGGTAAATCTTCAGTAAGCTCATAACCCCCTTTGGGAATTACGTGACCTAGCAGAATCGGCCCTTCATGGAGCGACAACGAGATTTCGGTCATCGCATCTGCCCCAGAGAGTTTTTGCATAGCGAAGGGTAATAACTCTACTCGCCAATCTTGCTGTTCATAACGGCTTAGCATTGCTAACCGGGCACCACCATTTCTCCATTTTGCAGAAATGATGAGTCGTGTCTGTTCCGGCTGAATATTGCATTCAAACAGGGATATTAACTGTTCAGTACGCATTGTGGCCGGAAATCGAAACCGGGCATCGCAATACCAACTGTCATCAACATCAATCCATATCCTTTCAACCAGCACATTGCTTGATATACGGGGCTCTGAAGATTGAGAAAGTAGTCGTCTTACAATCTCTGAGGCATTCTCTTCCGGGAGTACCAACGGAAGTTGAAGATGCCAGTCAGGATATTGTTTGCGTAGTGAGGAAACGGGGTCCTGACCATGAGTGGTATGCTCATTGAGTAACGTATGAAGTGTCTCGCAAAATTCACCAGCTATTTCATAGACGAGTTCATTTTGCATTGTCACAGGAATAGTGTCGCCCAGTTCTTGTGCGATTATCTCCGCAGGACGCCTTGACGATTGCCCACGTAGTGCCTGATAAATTCGTCTGAAATAGGTTATTAAATAGCCACTTTCATTTTCAATCATTCGGATGGGCAAACCGCCTTCGCAAGCCAGAGTATGCAGATAACCCGATGCTTGACCCAGACTTCTCACCTTTCTTTTCCAGTAACGAATCCCATCATTTACCAGCTTTTGCCGATGTGCGTAAGGTACCTTCCAGCCAATCGATTCTAAAATAACGTCCCATCTTGGATGTCCTGCAGTATGGTTACGGCGGATAAACTCAGCGGCGTATATGCTGAACAAAACATCACTGTAAGAAATGAAAATGGTTTTGGGGTAGTTACGTGGAACATGGGCACGAAGAAGAGCAGCCAAACTTTCATACTCTGCATCATGACAACGGTAAGCATACAGCGCCCTCCCATCAGCTCCGGGTAATGAACGACTGCTAAAAAACACATTGAGCCATCGCAAAAGTGGGTTAACTGGAGTTTTCACAAGCAACCTGCCTTCGATTGATACAATTAGTAACAGATTACTATGATTGCAGGAAAGCTCAACGCCTGAGACCAACCAAATATGATAGAAATCATGTATATCTTGGCGAAAGTTGATACAATCAACGAAGATTCACTGGCTTAAAGGCCATATATCTTACAAGGTGTACATACAATTTTTACACCAGCATTACTAATTGTGATTATTACAGGAACAACAATGTTAGCTCAGCTTTTTGAACATTTGTTTCAATCAATTGATTCCACACTCGTCACAAACATTTTTATTTGGGCTGTTATCTTTGTATTTTGTGCTGCATGGTGGTGTGATCATAAAAATATTCATAACAAATTCCGAGAGTATGCTTGAAGTGGTTTACTGAATTTGGCCACCTGAACAGAGGTGATATGCTCACCTCAGAACAACACAGGTGCTCCAATGAAAAGAAGAAATTTTAGTCCTGAATTCAAACGCGAATCTGCTCAGCTGGTTGTCGATCAAAACTACACCGTCTCTGAT
>NZ_JBEIAB010000031.1:0-28059 GCF_040240345.1 Brenneria sp. g21c3
CAACCAGCTGAGCAGATTCGCGTTTGAATTCAGGACTAAAATTTCTTCTTTTCATTGGAGCACCTGTGTTGTTCTGAGGTGAGCATATCACCTCTGTTCAGATGGCCAAATTCAGTAAACCACTTCAATCTTACCTCGGCGTGGGCTGGATCGGGATAACCATGAACTGCATTTGGTGGAGGGACTGACTGACGCAGCGAGGTCTTACCGGGCAATTACTGACGTTCAGAGGGATGCCCGGCAAGGTGATGATGCTGGAAAAAATAGCCGGGAGCCCCCAGCTTAAAAATAAGCACTTTATATTATTTTCTTTTTTTTGAAAATCTCATTCCCCCAGAAATTATCTCAATGTAATACTGGTTGCTTTGTATGATATAATGTTTATATTCTGCATTATCATACTCCCTCCAGTCAGAGAAATGACTATCTCTTTCCATCATTAATTTCTTTAACCATGATGAGTCATTTACAATCCAGTAACAAGAGTTGAAGTCATCATCTTCTCTATTAGGATAGTATTGTAATCGTTTGTGCCTTTCAAACCTTACGCCCCATATTTTCTTGAAATTCAATATGCCATCAAACTTCGAGTATTTTCCAGCATCTATCCATATTTTAAAGGAGATATCTAACTCATCACCTTTGTGCTTAATACAAACATCATCATTAGGAGCTTGCCATACTGGTAGCTCAATAGGAATAGCTCTATCTTGCTCTAAAATTGTAGTGCAGTCCGGTTTCGAGATCCAGGTATTGGCCCTGCAGTCGCAGGTTCTGGGCGAAGCCAGGCCCCCTGAAGCGAGGTCTCGCGCAGCAATTTTCCCCAGGTGCCGTTCTGGCCTTCCAAGCGTAGGCACCCTTCGGCATCGGTCAGCCGCTCCGGCGTGCCGTTGGGCTGGCTTTCGGGAGCGGCGACGCCGTCGACGCGTGCCAGCGGCTCGTAGCTGTCCGGGTCGGTATACACATATGTCAGTGGCAGGCCGCCGTCCCAAACTTCCTGCAACAGCCGGAACCCCTCCCAGATAAAGCGGGTGGTGACGGTTTTTCTCTGTGGCTCCCCATGCTCATCATCGCGCAGACCAAACAAATTGATCTGACTACTATGTTATAGTGATAAACATATCACTATCCTAGCCACTCATTAAATTTATTTCCTTTAGGAATACCTGTTTTTGTATATTTTATTGGTACTAACAAAAATAAAGTAACAGAATTTTCATCGAAAGATGATAATTCTTTTCCCTTATGATCAAAAAAATAATCAACGCTAATTAATGCATCTATTGACTCAGGCCATTCTAACTCTGCCCATTTATCATCATGCTTGTCAATTACATACCCTTCTTTAATCTCACCACCGTGCTCATATTTTTTAGATAAAGCACACAGGAGTTGGAAAGGAAATGATTCTTTATATATCGCGCTAAATATAAAGTTATTCAACGGCCAATTATAAGGAAGACAGATAAGGAATTCAGTATGCGGTACCTTAATAAAGTTGCCGAAAGTAAAAAGGAGCTTATGAGATTTCCCATCTCCTATAATTGCCGTTTTTAATGAAATTCCATTATCATGGTATTCATCAACTAGGATAGGGCCTACATTATTATAAATATGATATAATATCCCTCCCCCTGTAATAGTATCTATATCTATTTCTTCATATGCTTTTCTGGCACCGACAGACTGAAGATATGAAGCGATGTCTTTGTGTTTATATGCTATTGCAATATCTAGGGCTGTACGGTTGAAATTAGCCTGTAAACGATTAATGTCTACGTTGGAATCAACTAACACTCTAACAACGTCGAGATGGCCATACATTGATGATTCTATTAATGGTGTCGTCACACAACGAGGATCACCATTCACCCATGCACCAGACTTAATTAAAAGCCTAACAACATCCAAATATCCTTCACATGCAGACTCAATCAGTGGCGTTAAATACCCTTCACTAAATGAATTGACATCAGCCCCATTTTTTATCAAGAAATCGCAAAGATTTACCTTACCTTTTCTCGCTGCTAAATGTAGTAAGGAATCGCCTAAATATAGTGCATTTATAGCTAAGGTTCTTTTTCAAAAAGTGTATTTAAAGTACACGTATCCTCATTCTCAATAATTTTATAAATATCTAAATTGTTTTTAGAAAAATATTCCACGACTCATCTCCCGCCCTAATTTAGATAATGTTTCTTCAACAGCGCTTTTCCCATGAGGAGCCGCCGCCATAACTTTATTCCACACGTGTCTTGCTGCTTTTATAGTATGAGCTCCGCCACCATTTTGAGCCCAAGTAAAGTTGCGCGGATCTGTATTAATATCGATACCATATTTCTTCAAAACATATTGAACATCTGTAATTAATTTTCTATTTTTTGCAGACCAACTTTTGGGCGCTTTTTCTCGTCCAATATGAAGTCTATGTGGTTTCACCATTCCTTCAGGTGCTGGCCCCATCTTCCTTTTATCTGCTACAGATAATTTGCATTTTTCTAATCCCAACGGTTCGATCCAAGTCAGCAAATTCGGCGCATACTGATAAAGATTCAGCCCACCCGCCAGCCCTATCGGGTCATAGGAATGATCGCGACCGGTTTTCGAATCGTACTACCGGTTTCGGTTGTAAGTTACCTTCATACCGTCGTCGTAGTATCGGAAACCATTCACGCTACCGCCCTGAACACGCATTCTACGCCAGACACTACCGTTTTTAAAATCTCTCAGCCGGAGCTCTATCTGCGCGTCGGCTACCGGCCCAACAGGAGCGACACCTCCACACCCGCCATCAATATCAGCGGCAAGTGGTTATAGGAAGCCGGATTCAGCACCGGGCAGCCGCTCAAGCTGCGCGTGATGCCGGGGTGTCTCGTCATCACCGCGCAGGATATCCGCGAACTGTGGTTTATGCTGCCGGGGCTGACGTTCACCGGCGCGGCGTTGGCACAGGCGGGGTTTACCGCCGGGACGCTGTTCCGCATCCGCCTGTACTGCAACGGGCTGATGCTGGCCCGGCTGGCCGGGGACACCGATATCGCCGCGCTGCTGGCAGAACTTGGACGGCCACGACAGTGAGGGCGCGGACTGGATACGCGATACCGGCGAGCTGACGCTGGCGGGCGACTGGCTGACCCACTTCCGGCTTTTTTATTTAGCTACTATGTAAGCCGATATAGAAGAGATATCTAAAAAAACAGCTTTCACATATAAACAAAAAATATCATCTTGAGCTGAAAGAATGATTAATCCATTCTCCTTTTCAATATTAATATCCAATAAATAGTTAGTCTTTTCCCACCCTGACAGCCTAACTTCTTTTACATCAAGCGCGGTTAACTGCACCTGCACTGTATTGAACCCCTGCATCAGCCATTTTTTAGGCGGATCAGACGGATAATGTTGAAAATTAAAACGTAATGTTATTTTTGGCCCATCTCTATGAAAAACAATATCATGAAGATCAACTTGACATAAAGATGGTACATCATTTTTAAAAATGGAAGATATTTTGTTTTTATCGATTAATAAATCAAGCCACATATTCACCTTCTCCTCATTTAAAATGGATAGTGTTCAAGAGTTCCAAGGACAGTACTATTTCGAGTATCACTGATTGGCCTAACATTTATATGAGGTCCCTGATTACCCGCAGTTCCTGGTGGTCCATATATATGGCCGGGATAGTGATCTTGAATTACAATAGATTCACCATTTGGGCGAGGAAATGTATATTCTCGCGTTTTAATAGGTAAATGTTCTTCTCCTAAAATAGATTTACCGCTTCGATCTGTCAGAAGCACTAATTTAACTTTTGATGGTTGCTGACTCATTGGTATTCCAGCATCTCTTTTGGCAGCCCTAAATTCCGCATTCCTCGAAGGGAATTGCGTATTACATTTTGCCAATCCAAGTGGATCGATCCAAGTTAACAGATTCGGCGCATAAGCGTAGTTATTTAACCCACCCAGTAGCCCTATCGGGTCATGCTGGGTAAACCTGCCGATATCCTGATCGTAGTAACGGAACAGATTGTAGTGCAGCCCGGTTTCGCGATCCAGGTATTGGCCCTGCAGTCGCAGGTTTTGGGAATAATCCAGCGTCTGCTGTTTTTCCCCATCGCTCAACTTGCCCCAGGCGCCTGCCAGCGTAGCGTGCCGTCGCTGTCCGTCAGGCTTTCCGGTTCGCCGTTGGGCGCATTATGAAAATACATCACCTGTGCATGCGCTATGCCGTCAATACACGCCAGCGGCTCATAGCTGCCCTGATCGGCATACACATAGGTGAGCGGGGTGCCATTACGGGTTTCCTGCAGCAATCGGAAGCCTTCCCACAGGAAGGTGGTGGTTTGCCGTTGCCCGGTGGGCTGGCGCAGACCCCGGCTTTGCAGCCACACCTGTTTATGGGGGCGGCGTCCGAGGGGATCGTAACGGAACTGCACGTGTTGCGCCGGCTCATTGTCGTGCGCGCTGTGGCGTATCACTTCGGTCAGACGGTGTTCGGCGTCATAGCGATAGCGATCTTTATGCTTCTCGACCTTACGACCGAAGGTATCGTAGCGGTAATGGATGCCTTTATCGTGAGTTACCCGGTTGTGCCGCTGGCGAAATTGCCCCTCGTTCAGCAGCTAGCTCGTATAGTGAATAACATTTCAAAAGCGTTATGTTGCTACAAAATTGCTTATGTCAGTACCAACCCCATATATATGGAATAAAATTAACTGGCTAATTCACGGATTGCTGACTTACCAAATTCCTTATCATTTATAAGATTCTTTAAAGCAACTTTGGCGGATGAAAGGTTTTTGTGATGAGTGATAAAAGAAAAGGCTGCTTCCTTTATTAATATATATTTATCACCATTTAATAAATTAAAGAAAAAATTAATTTCATCATCAGAAACTGATATTAAATCTATTGTGTTAATAGCGTTAATTTTAACATCATCGTCATCATCCTCTCTGTTTATTAATTCAATTAATCCTTTTTTGATATTTTCATCATTATATTCTCCTTTATATAGACCGATCACTTTGAGAGACTCAATTCGCAAAACTTCATCATTAGAGGCATCGCAAGCAATTTTAAAAAAAACAATGCTAAATTCAAACTTAACTCTTGATTGAAATTTCTAAAATATTCAATGCGTTCATCATCATCTAATGTCTCGTAAGCATTTATTATTTCATCATAACGTTCCATAAGCACCTCAATCTAAGAATAATTTTGATGAAGCTTTCGTAATATCATCAGACATGTCTAGAATTTGGCGAGATACGCTAGGTGCATTCCCTCCAATGATAGAGTTTTCTCGACTCAGGCCAATTCGAGAAACATCGCTTGGTCATCCCCCAGCCCTCATGTCAGGCTCGTGCAGCCAAACATTCCCATCTCCGGCAGAACCGAGCCTTCGAACATATTCTCGTCCTTCTTTTTCTAAAACAGAATTATAATTATTAATTCGTTTTTTTAACCCAACCATTCCCTCCGTTTTCAAAATTTTGTTGAATGCTCTTATCTGACCTCTGATTTGCCGACGAAGCTCGCGGAGATTAGTAACCTTCCCTGGCTTTTGACGGTGGCGGTATTCGACCGTTCCACATTTCAGTCCGAATGGATCGATCCAGGTAAGCGGGTTAGGGGCATAGGCATATAAATTTATCCCACCCGCCAGCCCTATCGGGTCCGTCGCAATAATCTATCCGACTTTCGGATCATACTACCGGTTACGGCTGTAAATTACCTTTATCTTGTCGTCATAGTTCAAGAAATCGCGCATGCTACCGCCCGCAGCCGAAAAAGTTGACTATGGCTAAGACGCATTCTAAGTCAGATGGTGTGGTAAATAAAGCAGCTAAAACATAACGTTACTACACAGTGGGATATGCCCCGCACAAACCTGTTGCAAACAGGTTTGAACAGTTTTAAGTGGCCCACAGGGCGAGCCTCAGAATGAGGCGAGTAAAACGGCAGACCCGGTAATCCCCCCGCCAACCCTATCGAATCATGCTGGGTAAATCTGCCGATATCCGGATAGTAGTAACGGAACAGATTGTCGTGCAGTCCGGTTTCGCGATCCAGGTGTTGGCCCTGCAGACGCAGGTTATTGGGAATAATCCAGCGTCTGCTGTTTTTCCCCATCGCTCAACTTGCCCCAGGTGCTGCTGTGGCCCTGCCAGCGCACCGTACCGTACCGTCGCTGTCCGTCAGGCTTTCCGGTTCGCCGTTGGGCGCATTATGAAAATACAACACCTATGCATGCGCTATGCCGTCAATACGCGCCAGCGGCTCATAGCTGCCCTGATCGGCATACACATAGGTGAGTGGGGTGCCATCACGGGTTTCCTGCAGCAACCGGAAGCCTTCCCACAGGAAGGTGGTATCCCCAACGTACTTCTGATCCGGCCCCGTGGCACTGAAGTCCTGTTGCAACAGGTTCGGCGCCACCGGCTGGTTATGCCCGCTGTTTGTCGTGGCTTTGAACTTGCGCGCCGCTCTGGCCCGTAATCCCTGACGTCGCAGACTGGCCGCGACCGTTTTACGGTTCCAGCCATGGCCGGCTTCACGCAACTCCTGCGTCAGACGGGGCGCGCCATAGCGCTGTTTGGCCTGTATAAAAGCTTGCGCCACCCGCTCATCACACTGCTGGCGGCGCATCTGCCGCGGCGAGGGGGACTGCCTGCGCTTCAGCCATGCATACCAGCCGCTGCGCGAGACACGCAACACCCGGGACAGGCTTTTCACTGAGAACGCCGCCTGATGTTGGTGTATAAAAGCGTACTTCACTTCAGGCGTCTGGCGAAGTACGTAGCCGCCTTTTGGAGAATAGACAGTTCCTCATCCCGCTCGGCCAGTTGACGCTTGAGGCGGGCGATTTCTGTTGCCTGTTGCTGCTCACGCTCAGAGGTGGAGCCCTGCTGACGTTGTTTACTGCGCCAGGCGTAGAGTTGAGAGTCGTCCCGGGCGGCTTTGGCCACACCGATGTGCTCAGCCAGCGCCAGCGCCTGCTGGCGAAACTCCGGGGTATATTGATTGGGATGTCTTCTTCACAGATTTTGCATGCGTCATGGTTCACCTTGTTAACGATTTTACTCGCTTAACAGCGTGTCCACTATTCGTGGGTAGGATCATAGCGTATTCCTGCCTGGGTATATGATTAGCGCTCAAACGGCGCGGGTCTCAACGAGGCCCGTGCGGTTTGGGGGCTTTAAGGTAATGAAGCGGTTATTGGAAAACGCTCAGTTAAGCGGTTGATGCTTATCAAGTTCAATATAACCTTGCGGATTGCCGAGCAGGTCTGGTTTGCCCGCATCATATATTGCCGCCAGGATCCACTTATCGTTTATTGTTTTAATTTTTATTAATGGCGTACCAACCGGGATTTCTGCACTTTTCTTCGCACTAGCTGACGGTGTTTCTTTAAGATAAAGAGAGTCAACACCTTCTTTAACAGAATAAGTTACAACGTATGGGTAAGCTTCACAGCCAGCGCTCTCTTCAAGTTTTTGAATATCGAATTCACGATTCTGCCCTGGCATGAATGTAATCAGTCTGGCGTTATGATATGTGTGATCACATTCTTTGGTTACAGAGATGTTATCTATAACTATCCTGCCAATACGTTCTATATGACCTTCTTTATATTTAAGAAAGTTATGAGAAATGTCTTTGAAGTACTCTTTCAGTAAGTTATCTTTTTTCTTCCCTGTTTCCACGTCGAGATTAATTATCTTATCGATGCGTGAGTTTTCGTCTAGTGAAAAATAGCGGAAATATAAAACTGGATTATTTACGGTGGCCGAATCATTCCAGATTGGCAACCAGTATGCTTGTAATACACCGTTGTTTATTTTTTGATTTGCAAAACTTGATGGTGCAATAACAATAAAAAATAAGAGTGAAAGTGTTTTTCTAAACATAACGCCTCTTTGTTGTTTTTTACTTAATTGTTTTTATTATACAAATCCCTGAGCTTCACAATATTAGTCGCGCCCAATGAACCAATTTTATCCGTCAACGTCGCATTGATTCCCAGGTTGTTATTTTTATCTATATTGAAAACAATATATTCGTGGGCGATGGTATTAGGCGAAGTTGCTTCATATACAACCGCCAGTTTAACCACGGCGCTATCTTTAGCAGAAATGATACCGACAGATCTTGTTTTATTACAAACTTCTGCTTCCCAGTTGCTGAAACCTATTGGTGGTATTAGTGTTATAATTTCTGGTTTATTGACTAACCAACAAAACAGACATTGTCATCATTTTGCTTGAATCCTCTACCGGAAATAAAGTACCCAAACTTCTTGGTTGTTAATGTTTATTTTAAAATTCCGATCATCAACCGGAGATCTCCCATTAATGGAGTATTTCAGCGCCTTTTGATATAGTGGTTTCTCAAAAATAGTTGCATTAATTGGTTGAAGCGATATCGTAGCAAAGATAGATGTCGATGGCAACATGGAAAAAATCAATTTTTTTAATGCTGATTGCAAAGGTGGTGTGTTAATCCCATTTGATTATTGAGGACTACTTTTACTGGAATTATTAACAGTAAGAAAGTGCCGATGTTGAAAAAGCGGTACCGCTTGGGTAACCGCACTGAATAACTAACCTGTATATCTGAATTCAGTATATCAGTGAATTACAATATAAGTGACCTTCAGGAATGATTTATTGATAAGGCATAGCTTGTAATTGGCTAGCACGTTCTTTATCCAATCGCGCGACACATTTACTGACTAGCATCTTATTCGCACTTGTTCCCTCTTCAGCAAGATACGCTTCCAGTTTGCATTGATTATCACGGTACTTGAGCCAGGCACGTTGTGAATCAAGTAGAGTTTTTAGATAATCTTGTGATAATTTTGGTGAGGCTTCATAAGCGTTAGAAACGCGTTTCTTAGCTGCTATATATTCCTGGTTAATAAGTTTCTCCGCAGCTTCTTTTTCTTTTTCTGCACAATTCAGCAAATCTGCATTCGATACTGGTGAAACACATACGTCTTCAGCAAATACAGTTCCCTGATAAAGTAAGGCGGCTGCCAAAAAAAATATTTTTTTATTCATATAAACTCCATTAACGATTGTTTTTCAGATAGCGAGCACGTCTACGGTCCTGCTCATAAGATTGCATGACCGGACTATTTTCAATATACCTTATCAATTCATCAATATCATTGTTCATACCCGCTTTCATTGGTGCTTCACCTTTAGTAAAACCCTGATAGACAAAGTCAACCATAATATCTCTGATTACAAGCTTGAGATCTTGCCACTGGGTTCTTCTTGGATAATTTAATGTCCACGAATCATAATTTGTTCTTGCACGCTGAATATAACTAGGACAGATAAATTCAAATAAATTTATCTGCATAGAGTGACTGATTTCTCCGATAGCGGTTTTGTTATTTTCAACTCTGATCTGTGAAAATCCTTTACTTAGTAGAAGCTTTTGCACGACTTTAACATCCGAATGCAAATTTCTCCCACCCAGACCTACCGTTTGTGATATTCCCATTATTTCACCTGTCATTTAAATGAGATATTATCTCAATTAATTATCACAGTAAAAGCAATTCCCGTCGACGGGAATTGCTTTTTATCCATTAAACTTTTTTATTTTCTTTAATGTTCCAGCCTGCACTGGTTTCAGCGCCTTTACCACCAGAGCTGGTCTGCTCCCAATACTGTTGCTTCACTTTTGCCGCTTGGAAAGCATAAGTTACACCCAGTGTATCGTCATTCTCAGAGCCGTTGTATTGAAGGGAGGTTACCAGCACATCTTCCAGGGTAATACGTGTATATTCCACCTGTTTTACAGACAGATACTTCAATTTTGGTCAAGCGCTTACCGCTGGAGCAGTGTTTCAGAATTTCGGTGGTGGATTTGTCAATCAGCGCATTAACGTGCAGATCGTTGAAATTCACTTTACCGGCGCCTCCGCCGCCTACACTCATATTTCCAGGTTGAGAAGCACCCCAGGAGAAAGATGTGATATCGGTCCAGCCGGTATGATTGGAATCTTTCGATTCGCCGGTTACACCGTCAACTTTCAGGAACATATTAATAGCCATAATAATATCTACTCATTATAACCAGAAATATTGTTAAGAAATATAACTACTTTACGGTTTTTTAGCTTTTCGCCAGTTTGGTGAATATCGACATAAATTCCAGCTTTTCCAAATATATTATCTTTATAAAGTTGGTCGGCCAGTAGTTTTGCTCCTGGTTCAATTTTTTACCTTTATAAGAACCTGCTTTTACAGGTAGGTGCCCTGTAAAAGCCACTCCACATTTTAACAATGCCAAACTCATACGGACTGCATAGGTATTCATATAGCCCGGATTGAATTTAATCAATGCGTTGGCATCATAACCTATTTCAGTAAACAATTTTTCTCGAGAAATGTAACCAGGACGTGCTTCATTTGAGGAGTAATGATATTTTTTCAACTGTGCATAAAGGGGGTTCATTTTTTATTATTCTTCTTGCAAGGTAAGTCTTTTGCTAAGGCTTCAGTAATGATTTTTGACGCTCTCTCTTTTTTACGCTCAGTTGGTAGTTTAGCGATATAATCAAACAAACTTTCACGCAGTGAATGCGGCAAAGCGATCTTATAGCTACACCATTCTTTGTTTTCCGTGGCATCCATTACGCCTAGCAAATACATATTAGCTTTCATGCGTTCTCTTTCATCATTTTTTGATAGCCAAGCATTTAAAAAGCGTTCAGCAGGCATATCTATACTATCGCGAGAAAGTAATGTCGGATCCCGAAGAAGATTAGTAGAATCATCGGACGGCTCAATATCAGACGCTCCGCAGGCAATTGACGATGCCACGAACATCAGTATAGTAAATAAAAAAATTGAATATTTATTCATTAAAACCCCTTATTTATGAAAAAAACGGGAAAATGTATCTTGCAGACGAGGCTCTCTTACAATATTGGCCACGACGTTGCTGCGGGCCGTTGCCAGCGATATTCTAAATAGCGCTTTCTGCGTATATGTCTTCAGAAGCAACAAAACTAGAACTCGAAATTTCATGGTAAACCATATGGAAATATATATTACTCGATAACACCATAATCTTTTGAAATGATTTTATTATCTTTCATTATGATGTAGTTCCATTTATTAAGTTGATGATCGTCGCTTAATAACGTGTAAATATAGTTTTTATTTTTGAAGGTGTAACCTCTAAAGTCGCAAGCCCTAGGACAATTTATATTTACGGTTTCTCCTTTTAATTCTATTGATTTTTTTGTTTTGATGCTTTTGGAAATCAATGTAACATTTTTACAAGAAACATTACCCTCTTCACAATGTGAAGTTATTTCGGCAATGTATTTTCTTCCTTTAAATGTTTCTGTCGTTTCTGCATAAGATGATAAAGGAAATATCGCAATAAAAAGTGTTAGTAGTAAAATTTTTGTCATAATTGCACATAAACTCAATTTGTGGTAAATGTATCATTTCGGGTTTTTATTCTTGATAACACTTTTCTTACCTCTACAGAAGAGGGAACTCTATTAATTCAAAGCATCTGGCTTCCTTTCTTAAGGTCAGCATAAAATTAAAACATTTTATTATGGACTATCTTGATACCAGGTATGGTCAGGGTCGCCGTCAATAACTTCGCGAGATAACTTGTCCAGCTCCGGGCTGTGATAGAGTCGCTGGCTATTTAACGTGACGCCTTTGGTATCCGGACCCACCTCGCGGTGTGGCGGATTATTGGTCGACTCGGATTTATCGATAAGCGCATTAACTTTCCGATCGCCGTTTTCAATATCAAAAGGCATTCATTCTCTCATCGCATTTGCTGTTCCGGCCGTATCCAGAGAAAAGAGAGTGTATTCTGACGATACCTTTGCTAATTTTCTATATTGTAATTGGTTTTTTTGTTTATTGACCATCCATGATATGGGCCAATGCCTCAAGGCGATTTTGCATGGCTGTTTTCAGACAGACTTTATCCTTACCGCATGCATTGCGTTCCTGTAACCAGCTCTTTTGTTCCTGAGTGATTTGCTGTTGTAAGTCGCTATTACCCACTTCACCAGCTTGTTGACGGAAAAAGTCGAAGGAACGTTTCACGCTGACATCATAAGAAGCAAGTTCTCGATCGCCGCAAATTGCTTTTTCGGTCTTATTGCTTGCTTTGGCACAGGCAAAAGAAGGGGCAGGCGCGGCTTTGGCATCCACAGGTTGAAGCGTTAAAATGATGCCATCGCTCCAGTTAAACCGTATCTTTTGCTGTGAAAGCGCGAGCAATGCATTACCGCCGGCATCTCCGCCAGAGAAGTTACCGGCTGCACAGCGGGTAGTGAATACGGTGACTTTTTCATTGCCTGATAAGTTCAGATTATAACTTTTTGCATTTGCGCCATCTGCGTCACCTTCGGCTTTTGCAACCCAGGTATCTAATGTCATGGGCTCGCTTTTGAAAACCGGCGACGAGCAATGAACATCGCCAGGAAAATTTGCTGAGATCGACTTTGGGGAAATGGTTATTTCGCGTCCAACCAGACGGTCATCATTATATTGATAATTAAGCGTACGTTGGCTTTCCGTATTGATTGAAGCTTCTGTCACTTGCCATATACCGAAAAGTTGATTTTTCGCATCAGCAAATACGGTGGTTGATAAAAAGACAGCAGCGAAAAAAATGCTTGATTTTTTCAATCTATTTAAAGCCATCGATTAATTATGCTCCATGAATTCCATTCAGATAGAGGTTAACTTCATAATTTCGACGATTAACCAATCCTGTCATGACAGTCCCCCGGCTCGTAATTGCTCGTTTTATTTCTGTCATTGCATCAGAGATCTGACCCTGATTGATAAAATCACAAACATTTGAGAAACGCTCGCCAGGATTATAAGCAAATGATACAAGAGCATCGAATTCATATTGTCGCAATGGAACGAAGATGCCGTTTCTAACCATGGTAACATAGCGCGGAACCGTTACTCGTAGCCGTTGGGTTTCTTGCTCTTCGGTAAGTTTGACCATATTTTGATTATTGGTTGCAAATTCGCTTGCCTGATTATTCTGTAACCCAGCTGCTTTGCTGATTTTTTCCGCTGTTCTCGCATCCAGACCAATACTTATCATTGTATTTTTGATCGATTCAGGACTGCGTTTTTTCATATCGTAACCTGGCCCAAGAGTGACTCCGCTCGCAACTCCTGGCCAGTGTAGGTAACAACTTTTCCGCGCCATGCTTCACGGCGAAACAGGAATGACATACCGCTATCAGAGATATTAAATGCCCCGACGCTTTGCCTCCCTGCGTTACCCCCAATAGGAGGTTGAGGAGCCCTGGTTGGTAACGGCGTACCTAAACTTACGACTGTCTTTCGTCCAACAATCCCATCGGGATGCAAATTTTTCTGCAACTGAAATTTTTTACTGCGACCTCAGTATGATACTCAAAGTATCCATCTTCACTTGTTTACAATCCATGGTCATTCAGCAATTTTTGTAACGTTTAGACTTCTGAACCATGATCTCCTTTGCGAACAATACGCATTTTAATAATCACTTTATGATACTGCATTTCCTGCCGTAAATAAAACAGGAATTAATATTACACTTACATTAATACGCCGGGCCATATTTGCTAATGACCCGGCATCGGCCATTATGCTTCTTTACTCTTCAGCGATGGCAGCTTTGAAACCAGCCGCAGAGAGACAGTCAGTCCTTCCAACTGGTAGTGCGGACGCTGGAAGAACTTGGCGGTGTAGTAACCGGGGTTGTCCTCGATCTCCTGTACCTGCACTTCGGCGGCGGCCAGCGGTTTGCGGGATTTGGTTTCCTGAGACGAATTGGCCGGGTCGCCGTCGACGTAGTTCATTACCCAGTCATTTAGCCAGCGCTCCATTTCATCACGCTCACGGAACGAGCCAATCTTGTCGCGCACGATGCATTTGAGGTAGTGCGCAAAGCGGCAGCAGGCGAACAAGTACGGCAGGTGAGCCGCCAGTCTCGCGTTGGCTGTGGCGTCGGCGTCGTGGTATTCCGTCGGTTTCTGCAGAGACTGGGCGCCGATAAAGGCGGCAAAGTCCGAGTTTTTGCGATGCACCAGCGGCATGAATCCGTTTTTCGCCAGTTCCGCTTCGCGGCGATCGCTGATGGCGATCTCTGTCGGACATTTCATGTCCACGCCGCCGTCGTCGCTCGGGAAAGTATGGCAGGGCAGGTTTTCCACCGAACCGCCTGATTCGACGCCGCGGATGGAAGTACACCAGCCGAATTCTTTGAATGAACGGTTGATATTGCGGCCATCGCGTGGGCGGCGTTGGTCCAGGTGTAATTGCTATGGTTGGCGCCGTCGGTTTCTTCTTCAAAATCGAAGCTGTCGACAGGGTTGGTGCGAACGCCGTATGGCAGGCGCGCCAGGAAACGCGGCATCACCAGACCCAGATAGCGAGCGTCTTCAGATTCGCGCAGGCTGCGCCAGGCGGCATATTCGGTATTCTGGAAAATTTTGGTCAGATCGCGCGGATTGGCCAGTTCCTGCCTGGACTCCATCTGCATGATACTGGGGGCGGTACCGGCAATAAACGGGTAGTGACTGGCGGAGCCAATCCGCGCCATTTCACCCAGTAACTCTACATCCTGTGGACTGTGGTCGAATATAGTAATCACCTACCAGACAACCAAACGGCTCACCACCGAACTGGCCGTATTCTTCTTCGTAGATTTTTTTGAAGATAGGGTTTGATCCCAGCCTACGCCCTTGTGGCGTTTCAAGGTGCGGCTCAGCTCCTGTTTGGTGATGCTCATAAAGCGAATTTTCAACATCTCGTCGGTTTCAGTATTACTGACCAGGTAGTTCAGTCCCCACCAGGCGCTTTCCAGCGTCTGGAACTCTTCGTGGTGGATAATCTGTTTAACCTGCTGCGATAGTTTCTCGTCGATACCGGCGATCAGATTCTGAATGGTGCGATAGATATCGGAGGAGACCGTCACCGTATTTTCCAGCGCCTGTTGAGCCAACGTTTTCACCGCGCTTTCCACCGCCGAACGCGCTTGATCGGTCTTCGGTCGGAACTCTTTATTCAGCAATGCGCTGAATTCGTCTTCGCGAAACGTTTCCTGCGATTGTTGTGTCTGCTGTTGGGAAGGATTGCTCATTGATTACTCCTCGTTACCTTTTTCCGCATTATCACCTTTGGGCAACTGGCTCAGCGCCTTGAGCAGCGTCGGGTCCTGAAGCACTTTGGCAATCAATTCTTCTGCACCGTTTTTTCCATCCATATAGGTCAATAGGTTGGAAAGCTGAGTGCGAGCTTCGAGCAGTTTGTTAAGCGGTTCGACTTTGCGTGCGATGGCGTCCGGCTGGAAATCCTCCATGCTTTCGAACGTTAGTTCGACGTTAATCTTGCCATAATCGGTCAGCGTATTATCGACCTGGTAGGCAACACGGGGCTTCAACGCCTTCATGCGTTCGTCAAAGTTATCGATATCGATTTCAAGGAACTTGCGTTCATCAACCGATGGCAGCGGGTCGACGGGTTTTCCTGCCAGATCGGCCATGACCCCCATGACAAACGGAAGCTGAATTTTGCGTTCCGCGCCGTAAATTTCTACGTCGTACTCAATTTGTACGCGAGGCGCGCGATTTCGGGCGATAAACTTTTGCCCACTGGATTTATTGGTTGGCATGATATTCTCCATCGGATATGCGCGTTGAAAGTCTGGCTGCAGGCGTCAACGCCCACTACCGTTACGGGCGGACGCGGCTATTCGCGGCGTCCAAAAATGTTTTCCAGTTGATTGACACCGTCCGGCGCCAGATCGCGAATAATGTCCATAAAGTTCATTTCAATCAGCCTCTGCACGCGCTCGATCATCTGCGGGGCAGGGTGGCTGGGTTCGTGCGAGACAAAGTACTGCTTCACTTTTTCCAGCATCAGCTGCGCATCCTCACGGGAGCGGACCTGTGCGGAACGCCAGTCTCCTTCTGCTCGAGGAGTGGAAATGGTCGGTGCGGCTGTGGTTTGCTGGTTCATCTCCGGCTCCCTTGTGGGGATTAAGGTTGAAAGATCGGTGCTCTGACAGGATTCGACGACAATGCCGACGAGCTTTCGTAACTGTTCCATTTCCGGTACGCCGGACTCGCCCAAATGCTCGGTGAGTATTTCGCAGATTGTCCCAAGGCGCTCATCGATCAGTTGGATAGCTTCAATGCCCGGTTAGTTGCTGCTGGCCAATTCATCCAACAGACGCGCCCACCCGCCGGGATAGTCAGGGCATTCGGTTTTGCTGCCGTCGAGCAATGCCTGGGCGTCACGTAGCGTGATTTCATCCGCGGCGTTGCGCAGCGTGGCCGTCAGCGCCGATTTATCGCCAAGCGCCGCCAGTACATTGATACGGTAAAAGGGATCGCGAACTCCATCTTCTTCCAACTGCGGATATAGCGCTTCCCAGTAGAGAACTAGTGCCTCCTGGATGAGCAGCAAGCCATCGGCGTAACCCGGCAGGCCTCGGCGTTTGGTCCAGGCATGGGTCAACGCAAGCATGATCCGTAAATCTTTCGTGCGGGCGAGCAGGGAGGTTGCGAGTTTTTCGACTTTGGGCCAGTCGGCCGGCTCCGCCGGAATAATTGTCTCGCCGAATTGCTGTTCGGCTTTGCCTTGACTAGCCAGCTCCATTGCCTGGAAGTCAGCGTCATATTCCAGATTTTCCCCACACGGTTTTTCCGCTGTCACCGGGGTGAGAAAGGTTTCAATATCCATTCGCTCTCCTGCGATTTATTCAAACATCGGCGGATAGAGGCCGTGGCGGCCGGGGCGTGCGCCGCCGGCAGGCTCGAACAACAGTGAAAACAGTTGTCCGGTAAAGTTGCCGCTATGGACATGGGTATAAAGAGGATAGCCGTCGCTGCGGTTGGTCCACCAGAAACTGGTTTGGCGCTGCGGATCAAAACAATCGCTTGCCTGACGCCAGCTTAGATTTGCGGGGGTATCCTCATAGCCTATAACCTCCAGAATATCTGAATGAGACTCCTGTGCGGGTATGGTCGGCGCGGGGATAGCAAGCAACGACTGGTCAAGCTGCTCGGCTGAATAGCCATTGTGTACGGCATGAAGGCGCGTGCGTCTCCGTTGCTGATACCAATCTCCGGCCATGGCCAACAGTCGGGGCGACCATTCCGCAGGATTGAAAGCGCATAGCGCACATACCGGATATTGGCGGCCTACGCTATCGCATCCGGGCAATAAACACCCTATTTGCACCTGCTGGCTGCCGAGCATTGGCGGAACCACGAAATTCCATACGGGCGCGTTGCCGAATTGACGACTGCCTGCCGCGCGCTCTTCGTCTTTGCGCCAGTTCATCAGTCCTACTTGAAACCAGTGCGACCACTGACGTAGCAGCGTATCGGGAATAGAAAAGGATGCTTGACGGCGAAATACCAAATGAAATAAAACTAAACCGTACGGTTTTTATATGGTTTTTTTAATGCAGTGGAGGTTATATGAAAGGCATGATTTTACTGGGTGGTTTAGTCTCCGTCCTGTTGCTGACCGGATGTGTTTCCCTGTTCTGATAAACGTGAGGGCGCGCTCTTTGTCTGCGGCCGCTTTCTAGTAACGCGGAATTTCCTGGTTAAGCAGAAATGGGTTATTTGCTTTAAAAAGGGGGGAAGATTGTCGGTTTGATTGCTGGGGTGACTACGGTATTTATTAAAGTGGGCAAATAAAGCACTGCTTGTGTAGCGTGATATCGATAATTTTTGATACCAATCAGGCGTAATTAATTGGTGAAGGCTATCTCAATTTTGGTTAGTTTCGTTTTTCGGATTTTTCCGTATATAATGTCATTACACTATGCTGCGCTGCCGAGCCTGATAATTGAGCAGTATTTGTCTTTAAGGATATTCCTAAAAGTTGTTTATGTTTTATTTCATTGGTTGAGATCATTGTTTGTGTTGAATTTTGAAATGTTTATTTTAGGAAAATACTGATAAATGTTGTTTATTCAATTATTTTTTGCAAAATTATTTCATATATTATATGTATGATGGAAATGAATAACATATATAATTATTAGCATGGATATTATTATATTGTTAAGTTAAAATATGTATATCATAATGATTTTATTGATTTTTATATAATATATTGACTTATTTTATAAGTTCAATAAAATCGCTCGCATAAAATGTAATAGAATCTTTTTACAGTATCGTTATATTGAATGTGCCAACATTTATGACATATTCTTATAACAGTTGTAATATTCTGGTTATATCCTTGCCGCACTTTGTTCTTAATCGGCGAATAGTAATTTAAATGACTGATGACTCCGGTATTCACTAACCCGTAATGGCGTTATAGGTATTCATATGGCAAATAGCTTTCAGGATGAAATTCCATCTTCACGCGTAAATATTAAGCTCAACCTCCACACCGGCGGAGCTGAAAAAAAAGTCGAACTTCCCCTCAAGTTGTTAGCGTTGGGCGATTACAGTAATGGACAAGACGATCGTCCATTAACTGAACGTGAAAAAATCTCCATCAATAAAGATAATTTCAATAACGTACTCGCGGAATATGCGCCAAAAGTAAAAATCTCGGTCAAAAACACCTTGGCCGGCGATAACAGCGAAGACGATGTGGAACTGACTTTTCGCGACATGAAAGACTTCGAACCGGAGCAGGTCGCTCGTCAGATCCCGCAACTGCGCGCCTTGCTTTCCATGCGTAACCTGTTACGCGACCTCAAGTCTAATCTCCTGGATAACAGCACGTTCCGACGCGAACTGGAAAACATCCTCAAGGATGAAGCTCTGAGCGATGAACTACGCGCCGAACTGGCTGCATTGGCGCCGAAAGAGGTCTGATACGCCGAGTTACGGCGTGTTCTGTTTCAGCAGGATGTGAAGGAATTTAAAAATGGCTCAACAAAAGAATCAGGCCGTACCATCGGCGGCAAACACTGTTACTGAAGAAGCATCTGCTGGCGGTGTTTATCAGAAACTGTTTGAAAAAATCAATCTCAACCCGATTGAACGTCTTAATGATATCGAATCCTTTCAGGATAGCGACGCGCTGGCGGATACCACGGCGGATGAGCGCGTTACCGCAGCGGTCAGCGTGTTCCTGAATCTGTTAAAAGAATCCGCCGCTAAAGTGGAGCGTCTGGATAAAACGCTGCTTGATAATCATATCAGCGCGTTGGATGAGCAAATCAGCCGTCAGCTTGATGAGGTCATGCATCACGACGCCTTTCAGAAAGTGGAATCCGCGTGGCGCGGGCTGAAGTTTCTGGTCGATCGCACCGATTTTCGTCAAAACGTAAAAATCGAAGTACTGGACGTCAGCAAAGAAGAACTGCGCGAAGACTTTGAAGACGCGCCGGAAATCGTGCAAAGCGGCTTCTATCACCATACCTATATTCAGGAATACGACACCCCGGGCGGCGAGCCTATCGGTTCTACCATCGCCAACTATGAGTTCGACCGCAGTTCGCAGGACATGGCTCTGCTGCGTAATATCTCGCGCGTTGCCGCCTCGGCGCATATGCCGTTTATCGCCTCCGTCGGTCCGGCGTTTTTCGGCAAGGAAAACATGGAAGACGTGGCGGGGATTAAAGATATCGCCAGCTATTTCGATCGTGCCGAATACATTAAATGGAAAGCATTCCGCGAAACCGACGATGCGCGTTACATCGGTCTGACGCTGCCGCGCGTGCTGGGCCGCTTGCCTTATGGTCCGGATACCGTTCCGGTGCGCAGTTTCAACTATGTTGAGGAAGTCAAAGGTCCGGATCACGATCGTTATTTATGGAGCAACGCCTCGTTCGCTTTCGCCGCCAATATGGTGCGCAGTTTTATTAAAAACGGTTGGTGCGTACAGATTCGTGGTCCGCAGGCGGGCGGCGCGGTGACCGATCTGCCGATTCATCTCTATGATTTGGGCGTCGGCAATCAGGTGAAAATACCTTCCGAGGTGATGATCCCGGAAACGCGCGAATTCGAATTCGCCGGACTGGGCTTCATTCCGCTTTCCTACTATAAAAACCGCGACTACGCCTGCTTTTTCTCCGCCAACTCGGCGCAGAAACCGGCGTTGTACGACACGCAGGAAGCGACGGCCAATAGCCGGATTAACTCACGCCTGCCTTATATCTTCCTGCTTTCGCGGATTGCGCATTATCTGAAATTATTGCAGCGCGAAAATATCGGCACCACCAAAGATCGCCGGATGCTGGAGCTTGAACTGAATAACTGGATCAACACGCTGGTCACCGAGATGACCGATCCATCAGACGATCTACAGGCATCGCATCCGCTGCGTGAAGCCCGCGTGACGGTTGAAGACATTGAAGATAACCCCGGCTTCTTCCGCGTCAAGCTTTACGCCGTGCCTCACTTCCAGGTCGAAGGGATGGATGTCAACTTGTCGCTGGTGTCCCAGATGCCGAAAGCAAAAGTATAAAGATAAAAATTAAGCATTTTTATTCGAGGTCATCATGAAAGTCTTTCGGCCGCTTTGGGTTGAAGGGGCGTTTTTGGCGCCGCAGCAATTTCAGCAACAGTCTCGATGGGAAGCGCTCACCAATGAATGTATTGCCCGTTTGGGGTTGGTTAATCCCTGGGGCGTATTGGCGGCGCAGTTTGACGAAGACGCCTTGCGTCTTAACCGACTAAAGGCCCAACAGCTCACGGTTCGCATGCCGGACGGTACGCTGATTGATACTTCCCGCGCGGATAATTTGCCCGCCGCCTGTGATTTGCAGCGCGCTATTCCTACGGATGTCAATACGGTCGATGTCTTGCTCGGTTTGCCTCTGGAGCATGCGAATGGCGGCAACTGCCGCCTGAACGAGGAGGCGATGGAACGTCCGCTGCGTTATCAACAGGAATGGGCGAGCGTGCAGGATGTATTCGGTAGTGAAACCGAGTCTATCGCCGTTGAGCGCTACGCGCTGTCGTTGCGCTTTAGTACCGACAACAACGATGAATTGATGGTTTGCCCCATCGCGCGAATGCAGCGTGACGGGCAGGGCGGCTGGACGCTGGATAAACAGTTTATTCCGCCGCTCCTGGCGTTCAGCGCCAGCGAAACCCTGTGCGATCAACTGAGTTTGCGGTTGACGCAATTACGCGCCAAGCGCGCCCGTTTGATGGGGATGCGTCGGGAGAGCAACCAACGCATGGCCGATTTCGCGGTTGCCGATGTCTCGTTATTCTGGCTGCTTAACGCCTTGAACACTTACGAGCCGGTGCTGGCCGATTTTCTTGAGTCTCCCGCGTTGCATCCCGAACTGGTCTATCGCGAACTGGTGCGTTTGGCCGGAGCCTTGATGACCTTTTCGCTGGAGTACGACGTGGAGGCGATACCCCGTTACCAGCACGGCAAACTCACCGAGGCATTTCCGCCGTTATTCAGTTTGATCGGCAATTTGCTGGAAGCCAGTCTGCCGTCGCGGGTGATAGCCATTGAGTTTGAAACCGTGCGCGAAAATCAGTGGCTGGCGCGTCTTAATGATAGCCGCCTCAAGGAAGATGCCGATTTCTATCTGTCGGTGCGTTCGTCGCTGCCGGCGCACGAGTTGCAAACCCGCTTCCCCATGCTGTGCAAAGTCGGCGCGCCGGATGATGTCAATAACATCATCAATGTCGCTATGAACGGTATTCCACTGATCCCCCTTAGCCATGTGCCGGCGGCCATTCCGCTGCGGCTGGAAAATCAGTATTTCGCGTTCGACCTGACTCATCCGGCGGCTAAGGCCATGCTGGAAGCCGGCGTCTGCGCTTTTTATGTGCCGGGTATTCTCACTGATATTCAGCTTGAACTTTTTGCGGTATTGCGATCATGAAAAAAGACATTTCGATAGATGAATTACTGCGCGATACCTGGCTGATGGTGGTCGCGTTGCGTAATGGCGCGGTGGCTGAACAGGGCGATGCCCTCTACCAGAAAGGCATCGAACTGGTGGAAAAAGCGCGTCAGCGCATGGTCGACGCGGGGTATAGCGCAGAGACGGTAGATACGGTGAGCTATGCGCAATGCGCATTGTTGGATGAAACCGTGCTCAATCGGCCGAAGTCCGATGACGGCTATGACACCTGGATGCGCACGCCGCTTCAGGCACGTTTTTTTAATACGCTTCAGGCCGGCGAAGTGCTCTATGAGCGTGTTCGCCAGAGTCTGCAACAACCAGGCGTTGACCCGCTGATTCTTACCTGTCTGCACCGCGTATTGATGATGGGCTTTGAAGGTCGCTATCGCAATCATCCTCAGCAGGAACGTCAGGCGTTACTCGACGCGCTGGCGCAGAAAGTCGGCCCGTTTACGGTACAGGAAGGGCCGGATCCGCTGCTGGTCGACATCCGGCGCGAAGGACGCGGATTGCGTTATCTCCGATCCCTTTGGTTCTGGAGCGGGCTTGCCGTTCTGGCGGTTATCGGCGTGTGGTTTGGACTGCACTATCAGTTACAACAATTACTTAGCGCATGGTTGTCGGCTAATCAGAGCTAAGGAGTCGTCCGTTGAGTATGGCATTAAAGCGGGCTTTGTGGGGCATGGGCTGTGTGCTGGCCCTTATCCTCTGTTTGTTCTGGTTTCCCGCCGGAACGGCTTTTAAGGTTATCAGCGCGCTCGTTATTGCGCTGATAGCGGGCGTAGCCTGGTTTCGTACCGGGTACGCGGTTCGCGCGCTGCGTGAGCATCACAACATGGATGCGTTGCTGGCGGCGTTGCCGGGCGAAAACTACCGGCTACCGGTTGTGCTTACCGCCGGTGAAGGGATCGAGTGGCTTTTTGACGGCGCGCCGCTGCGTGATACTTCGCAGGGCTGTTATGTCCGCGTGCCGGCGTTAGCTGAAATAGGACCGATGGCGGAGCTGCTGGTTTCGGTTCGTCCGGAGTGGGCGAGCCAATTGAGCGCCATGTTGGTGCTGTTTCCCGAGCAGCAAAACGATCTGCCGGTTATGGGGGGGCAAATTCGTGAGTTCCGTTTTCAAATCTCGCGGCTTAAACAAATTTGCGGACAGCGGCCTGAAGTTATGCTGATCGGTTATCTGAACGGGCATCATGCGCCGTGGTTCAACTGCAATGCCGGAAGCCGTGAAACACGGATTTGGAGCGGAGTCCAGTCTTCCCACGAACTAGGCGACTGGTTGCGCAGCGGCACGCACGCCGAGCAGGACCGCAAGCTGCGTCAGGCGGTGCGGTTCGAGGCGTGGATCCGCTGGATGAAGAAATATGTTCTTCCGGAATGCAAAAGCGCCGATCAGCCTTGTGCGCCGTTGCGGCCGCTGGCCGCCGGTTTGGCGTTTGTCGCCCGTCCGCCGGCTGCAAACAATTTGTGGCAGCGTTGGATTGTCGGCAAAACCACGTTGGTTCCGGTCACTATCGGTGAAAGTCGCGACGGCGAAGCAAACCGCTTTCCCGATCCGCTGCTTAGTCTGTTGCCGGAGAGGCGCGGCTATCCGCCAAAGGTACGGGCTCTGAGTTATGCCATGTCGATGGCGGCGATCTTTCTGGTGGCGGCGATGTTTTGTTCCTCCTGGAATAACCGGCAATTGCTGCATGAGGTGACCAGCGATCTGGAACGCTACCTCGCTATTGATATGAACAATTACGAGCCCAAAGCCGAAGCGCTGAAGCAGTTAAAGCAAGACGCATCGTTGTTGGAAGATTATCAACGCAACGGCGTGCCGGGGCGTTTGGGGTTTTGGCTGTATCCCGGCGAGCGGTTATATCCGCCGCTGATGGCTGCGATTCGTGGCTATCAGCCGCCGCCGCAACCGAAAGAGGAGCCGCCCGCGGAGCCAATCCGGCTCGACAGCATGTCGCTGTTTGAAGTGGGAAAATCGGAACTGAAACCCGGGTCGACTAAAGTCTTGGTCGACACGCTGTTCGCCATCAAAGGAAAGCCAGGCTGGATCGTGCTGGTCACGGGTCACACGGACTCCACCGGCGATGCGAACGCCAATATGAAGCTGTCACTGGCCAGAGCAGAAGCGGTCCGTGACTGGATGATAAAAACCAGCGACATTTCCGCCACCTGTTTTGCGGTGCGGGGATATGGTGCAACACAACCAGTCGCTACGAACTCAACCGATGCGGGTCGGGCTAAGAACCGCAGGGTTGAAATCAGTCTGGTACCTGATGCAGAGGCCTGCCAGCCGATTGCCAGGGATCCGGACTAATCAATCGCGTCGCCGCCTATGGCGACATTTCATAGCAAATAAAGGAGCATTATTATGGCTATTCCAGCCTATCTTTGGTTAAAGGACGACGGCGGTGCGGACATCAAGGGTTCTGTCAATGTACAAAACCGTGAAGGCAGCATCGAAGTCGTCGCGTTGGACCATTCCCTGCACATCCCTACGGATAACAACACGGGTAAGCTTACCGGTACCCGCGTACACGCTCCGTTAGTCTTTACCAAAGAAGTGGATTCTTCAACCCCTTATCTCTACAAAGCCGTAACCTCGGGGCAAACGCTGAAGTCCGCTGAGTTCAAATGGTACAAAATCGACGATGCCGGTCAGGAAAAAGAGTACTTCAACACCACGCTTGAGAACGTCAAGGTAGTGAAAGTCGCTCCGCTGATGTACGACATCAAAGATCCCGCCAAAGAAAAGCATAACCACCTGGAAGTGGTGGAATTGCGCTACGAAAAAATCATCTGGACCTACAAAGACGGCAACATCATTCATTCCGATTCCTGGAATGAACGCGCTCAGGCCTGATGAGTAAGTCTGTTCATTACGTCTGGCGCTAACCGGCGTAACGAACGGAGGGGCGCGGGAGCGTATGGTTCCCGCGCCTCTGACGACTTGTTCGGCGGTTTTACCGCCGGACTTTTTTACGCTTTACCCCTGTACGGGTCAATACAACACAGAGCATGGCTAAACGGACTGTCACAGGCCGTGCGGTAGCTATGGTTTAAGGCGACCACCGCCCTTGGGCTGATGGCTTTGCCACGAGACGGGACTTTTATGGATATGGCTTCTACTTCTTTACTGCGTCGACTCAACCCTTATTGTGCCGTGGCTCTGGATGCAGCGGCGGCACTGTGCCAAACCCGGGCGCATCGCGAAATCACGGTGGAACATTGGCTGCTGAAATTGCTGGAAAACGGCGAAGGCGACATTACCGTTATCGCGCGGCGTTACGAATGGGATTTGGATCAACTGTGGCAGGCGCTGCTGGGCCACCTGGACAGTTTGCCCCACAGCGTTGCCCGTCGTCCAAGCCTCTCCGCGCCCTTGCTTGGGCTGCTACAGGCGGCGTGGCTTATCGCGTCTCTGGAAGAGAATGACAGCACTATCCGTTCGGTTCATCTGTTGCAAGCCCTGCTTAATCAGCCAGGCTGGCTGAGCGCCAGTCAGGCCTGGCCTTTACTTAGCCTGACCGCCGTACAACTGGAGCGGTTGCGCCCGCTGCTGGATGAACAGTCTGATGAACGTCCCGAATTACAAAGGCAGGCTGACGAGGCGGCGCTGACCGCCAGTCGCCAATCTGACGTCATACGTCAATCCGCAAGCGGGAACGCCCCGGCATCCGTAAACGAACCCCAGACGGCGGGTCGGGCGGCGCTTGAAAAATTTACTATCGATGTGACTGCGAATGCGCGCGCCGGGAAAATCGATCCGGTATTCGGCCGCGATAATGAAATTCGCCAGATGATTGACATCCTGTCACGCCGCCGCAAAAACAATCCAATTTTGGTGGGTGAACCGGGCGTCGGTAAAACCGCGTTGGTGGAAGGTCTGGCGCTGCGCATTGCCGAGGGCAATGTGCCGGCCAGCCTGAAAACCGTGCATTTACGCACGCTCGATCTCGGCATGTTGCAGGCCGGCGCCGGCGTGAAAGGCGAATTTGAACAACGCCTGAAAAATGTTATTGAGGGCGTACAGCAGGCCGAGGAACCGGTACTGCTGTTTATTGATGAAGCGCATACCATTATCGGCGCGGGCAATCAGGCCGGCGGCGCTGATGCCGCCAACCTGTTGAAACCGGCGCTGGCGCGCGGCGAACTCCGCACCATCGCCGCCACCACCTGGTCTGAATATAAGCAGTACTTCGAACGCGATGCGGCGCTTGAGCGTCGTTTTCAGATGGTTAAGGTCGATGAGCCGGATGACCAGCGCGCCAGCCTGATGTTGCGCGGCCTGAAATCGCGTTATGCGCAGCATCACGGCGTGCATATTCAGGATGATGCGGTGCAGGCCGCGGTCGCGCTGTCGCGCCGTTACCTTACCGGACGCCAGTTGCCGGATAAAGCGGTGGATCTGCTGGATACCGCCAGCGCCCGGGTACGCATGGGGTTGGATACGCGTCCTGAAACGTTAACCCAACTTCAGGCTGAATTAACCGCGCTTGATATGGAGCAGCAGGCCATCGAACAGGATGTTAGCGTGTTGCCGCATACGGACAGCACGCGTCTTACGGCTATCGCTGAACGCCGCACGGCGCTGAATGCCGAGCTTCAGGCGCTGGAACAGCGTTTTCTGGCGGAAAAATCGATCGCCGATCGTATTCTGGCCGCACGTCAACATCCGCAGGAAGGCGAATCGCTGGCGGATTTATTGGCGGAACTGGACGACCTTCAGGACGGCGCGCCGCTGCTGTCGCTGGATGTGGATGTGCGCAGCGTGGCGACCGTGATCGCCGACTGGACAGGGGTGCCGCTCGGCAGCCTGTTGAAAGATGAGCAGACCAATTTGCTGGCGCTGGAGCGGCAGTTGGGCGAGCGCGTCATCGGTCAGGATCCGGCGCTGAACGCTATCGCCCAGCGGCTGCGCGCCGCGAAGACCGGTCTGACGTCGGAGAACGGCCCGCTGGGGGTATTCCTGTTGGTTGGGCCGAGCGGCGTCGGTAAAACAGAGACCGCATTGGCGCTGGCGGACAGTTTATTCGGCGGCGAACAGTCGCTGATAACCATTAATCTCTCTGAATATCAGGAGGCGCATACGGTTTCGCAACTGAAAGGATCCCCGCCGGGATATGTCGGCTATGGGCAGGGCGGCATTCTGACGGAGGCGGTGCGTAAACGTCCTTACAGCGTGGTATTGCTGGATGAAGTCGAAAAGGCCCATCGCGACGTGTTGAATCTTTTCTATCAGGTATTTGATCGCGGCATGATGCGCGACGGCGAAGGGCGGGAAATCGACTTTCGCAATACCGTCATCATCATGACTTCCAACCTTGGCAGCGACGCGCTAATGGCGTTGCACGCCCAGCAGCCGGACGCTTCGGATGCTCAGCAGCAGGAGCTGTTGCGTCCGATATTACGCGACCACTTCCAGCCTGCGTTATTAGCCCGCTTCCAGACAGTGATTTTCCGACCGCTTGACGCACCGGCGATGCGGCGCATTGTCGCTATCAAGCTGGAACAGGTGGCGCGACGCTTGCGTCGTCACTACGACCTTGATTGCCGGATTGATGAAAGCCTGTACGACACGCTGGTGGATGCTTGTCTGTTGCCCGATAGCGGAGCGCGCAATATCGACAGTCTGCTCAATCAGCAGATCCTGCCGGTGTTGTCGCAGGCGTTGCTATCGCATCTGGCCCATCAGCAAAAACCGTCTTGTGTGGCGCTGGGCTTTGATGAAGCAGAAGGGATAACCCTCGCGTTTGATACAACTGAAGAGGTATGAACATGCTGTCCGTATCCGAACTCGCCACCCGTCTTACCGGCTCGCAGAACCGCTATTCCCTGGCCATCAGGGGGGAGGCGGACAGCTCGCTGGACGTGGAGTCCTTTACCGCCAGCGAGGGGCTGAGCCAGACCTACTGCTACCAGATAACCTTTACCAGCGGCCGCGACATCGCCCCCGGCGAGATGCTGTTGCAGGACGCCTCCTTTACCTTCAATCCGCCGGGCAGGCAGTTGGGCGGCATCACGCTGCCTGACGCCACGCCGCCGCGTGCGGTTCACGGGGTGGTGACGCAGTTTCAGCGGCTGTCGGCCTCGGCGGACGAGGTGCGTTACCGGCTGACGCTGGAGCCGCATCTGGCGCTGCTGGGCAATGCCGGTCGGCCGGCGATATACCAGCATCAGTCGG
>NZ_JBEIAB010000032.1:0-25640 GCF_040240345.1 Brenneria sp. g21c3
ACAGATTGTCTGATTAAATTGTTAAAGAGCAGTGCGCGATGGCCTTGGCCGCTGCGCGAGGTGGCGTATATTACGCTTTCCTCTTTCAGAGTCAATGTTTATTTTAAACATCGTTCTCTTTTTCTTACCGACCCGCCGTTGTGTTCACAGCGCCGTGTCGATGGAGGCGCATTATAGGGATCCCAGATCTTTACACAACCACTTTTTCGATCTTTTTTTCCGTTCGCATAATTTTCGAGCCGTTCGTTGAGATCTTATACGATCGAGTCTATTTTCAGTGCTCTGTAGCCAGACATCTGCCGATATCTGGCCGAGATCTATACACATATAATTCAATCAATAAAGGGGTCACTGATGGATTCAGGAAACGTTCGCAACTATAAAGGTGTGTTCCCCGTCATCGGTAAAAACGTCATGATCGATTCGTCGAGCGTGATTATCGGTAAGGTAACGCTTAGCGACGACGTCAGCATTTGGCCTCTTGTCGTCATCCGCGGCGATGTGAACGATATACATATTGGTGCGAGAAGTAACGTCCAGGATGGTTCCGTACTGCATATCACGCACCAGTCAGAAAAGAACCCCGCCGGCCATCCGTTAATCATCGGTGAAGACGTCACCGTTGGACATAAAGCGATGCTGCATGGCTGCACGATAGGCAATCGCGTGTTGGTGGGGATGGGATCCATCATTCTAGACGGCGCAATCATTGAAGATGACGTAATGATCGGCGCGGGGAGTCTTGTTTCTCCGGGAAAACGCCTGGAAAGCGGTTATCTGTATTTAGGTAGTCCGGCTAAAAGGATCCGTCCCTTGAGCCAGGAAGAAATCGCAGGGCTGGTGTACTCGGCAAACAACTATGTTCGCTGGAAAAACGACTATCTCTCTTAGGAGAGCGAGAAATAGCCTTGGCTATCATATTCATCATTCAGCACCATTTTCTCAAACACGTCTTCCAGATCCCAACGATGCAGCCGGAACAGCGATAGCCACTGTTCCGGACTGTTTCCACCATAGCGTTGCACTAACTGCTCAGCGCTGATGCAGCATGTCTGCTGAAATCCATTAACCAGAACAGGAAAACAAACCGTCTTAAGATCATCGTCCCAGCTTTCACGATCCGGAAACTGGATAGCCTGATTCATTGAGCCAACTCCCGTTTAAGCTGCTCAATCACAGGAATGACATCCGGCATGACGCCATTCCAGATCTGGAAAGCGTGTGCGGCCTGCCCCACCAGCATACCCAAACCATCGGCATAACGGGTGGCGCCATGCTGCACGCACCAGGCTAAAAACGGCGTCAATTGGGACTGATAAAACATGTCATAACAACATGTTTGCGGTGAAATCAGTGAGGCAGGCAAATCAGGCGTCGTGCCATGCAAGCCTGAGGAGGTGGCATTGATAATCAGTTCAAAATCTTGCTCGCGCAAATCATCTGACTCAACGGCCTGAATATTGCCAATAGCGCTGAATAGCTGGGCTAAACTCTCGGCTTTGGCGAATGTCCTGTTGGTCAAGACGACTGAACAGCCATAAGCCAGCAGCGGCTGAATCACGCCGCGCGCCGCGCCACCCGCCCCTAGCAGCAAAACACGATCTTGTGATTTGATAAAATTCAGGCGCTGCAAGTCACTCAGTAAACCGACGCCATCGGTATTATCGCCAAATAAGCGTCCGTCATTGAGCTTCTTCAACGTGTTAACCGCTCCGGCAAGCGACGCCTCTTCGCTCAATACATCGGCTTTTGCGCAGGCCCGCTCTTTAAACGGAACGGTGATATTCGCCCCATGGGCGCCTTCCCGAAAGTAGCATTGCAATACATCCTCAAAGCTATCCAGCGGCGCCAATAGGCGTTTATAGCTCAGCTCAATGCCTGTCTGAGCGGCAAATAACTCATGTATACGCGGTGACTTGCTATGCGCGATTGGATTACCAAAAACAGCAAAAGACTTCATTTCAGACACGATACTCTCCAATCTTTACATCATCCCCGACGCAACAACTCACCGGTTAACACATCTCTAATTTCGGAAGGGTTGACTCTTCCCCCCACATCGCCACGTAAAACGGGAAAGCCCTCACCAAATTGTTGATACACTTCCTGCGCGGAACGACAAGGCGGCTGTCCGCTCAAATTGGCGCTGGTTGACACCAGAGGCTTACCGTAACCGAGACACAATTTTTTCACCAATGGATGAGCGCTGACCCGTACGGCAAGCGAATCAAATTGCCCGGTCAGCCATTTTGGCGTTGTTGGCCTGGTGGGGATCACCCAGGTAACAGGCCCGGGCCAGCGAGAAAACATCATCTCTTTTTGAGATTCGGACAATACGCTATCGTCTATGTAAGGTTCCAACTGCCGATAATCAGCCGCTATCAGAATCAAACCTTTTTGCCACGGGCGTTGCTTCAATGCCAGCAAACGACTAACCGCCAGCTCGCTGTCCGGATCGCACCCCAGACCAAAAACGGCTTCAGTGGGATAGGCAATGACCTCTTCGTTTAACAATGCCTGCAAAAGAGAAGCCGGTAAATTCCCGGAAATATCATTCATGATTATCAACTTCAGCCGTCACCGGTTTTCCACATAGTTTACTGGCGCAAAACAGCTTGATGCCTTGTGCCGTTTTCTTCTCGATAAGCAAAGGATAGTGGCAGTGGGGACACTCCCCGGTGACCGGTTTATGATTGAGCGTGAATTGGCACTCGGGATAACGATCGCAAGCGTGAAACACTTTTCCGTAGCGTGACTTGCGCTGTAACAACGTACCCTTCTGGCATTGCGGGCAATGCAGCGCCGTTTCATCCGGACGATCGATCGCCTCCGTATGATTACACGCCGGATAGTTGCCGCAGCCGATAAACATGCCATAGCGCCCTTGCCTCAACACGAGCGTTGACTGGCAAAGCGGACACAGTTGTCCATCCAGAACCTTAACCACATGGCCGTCAGCCTGAGCTTTGAGCGGGCGAATAAATTCACATTCAGGGTAACGAGAGCAACCAAGAAAAGGCCCGTGCCGTCCGGAACGGATAACCAGCACAGACCCGCATTCAGGGCAAACCTCTTGTTTCTTGTCAGCAAAAAGTACGGTTTTAGCCATTCCTTACCTATTACACTCCAGGCTATTGCACATAACCGTCATTTTCCTCAAACAGGAGTTCTTCCATTTGTTGATATGCGTTTTCACACCCAGGGACGTTAAACAGCACCATCAGAATGACCCATTTCAGATCTTCCAGATCAAACTCTTGCGTTTCAAGCGCCATTACCCTGTCGATCACCATCTCGCGCGTTTCCAGATTCAATACCTGGATCTGTTCGAGAAACAATAAAAAACCACGGCAATCGGCATCCAGGCGCTGTTCTTCATCCTGTGTATAAATACGTATTGCTAATGGGTCATGAGCCAGATTGAGCGGTGTATTCTGCCCTTCCTGTATGTCAGCCAATTTTTCCAGCCAACTCAACGCGCTGTAAATATCGTTGCGGTGAAATCCAGCACGGGTGAGGTCATCAGTCAACGTATCCTGATCGACACGCATTTCAGTTTCATTGTGGATATAAGTTTCAAACAAGTACATGAGTACGTCGAACATGGCCTGCCCTCCTTAATCGGACATAGCCGCCGGGTACTGCTGCGATCCATCCTGCTAACTCCAGTTCCAATAGTTTACCCACTATCTCTGGCACAGGTTGGCCGGCACGTTCAGCGACAACGTCAACAGGTGTAACCTCATCTCCTACGTTAGCCAACACGCCAGCAAATGGCAATTCAACATCCTCTTCTACGGCAGAAATAATTCCCTCACCCTCCGTTGGCAGCCATTGAAGCCCATTTATTAACTGTTCAACCACATTTTTAGGATGAGTGACAAGGTAGGCGCCCTGTTGGATCAACCAATGCGTGCCTTCCGTCATCGGATTGCCGATCGGCCCCGGTAAAGCAAAGACTTCCCGGCCTTGTTCCAATGCATAGCGGGCCGTTACCAGCGATCCGCTACGTATGGACGCCTCGATAACCAAGACGCCCAGACTCAATCCGCTAATAATACGGTTTCGTCTTGGAAAATTCGTGGGCAACGGCGGCGCTGATAGGGAAAATTCGGAGACTAATGCGCCGCCCTGTTCAAGAATTCGAGCGGCAAGCGATTGATGACGCCGGGGGTAGATATGCGCCAGGCCGCTGCCTAACACCGCAATCGTCTTTCCCCCGGCGTCCAGCGCGGCGCGGTGTGCGACGCCATCGATCCCGACGGCCAGTCCGCTGGTGATGACGAGCTCATTAACCGCCAGCTCTTGTGCAAAAAATTGTCCCCATTGCTCACCGTAAGCACTGTTGTTACGACTACCAACAATGGCGATTTGCGGCGATGCCAATAGGGAAAGTTCGCCCGCGACAAACAATAAGAGCGGATAGGTGCTGATATTGCCAAGCAAAAAAGGGTATCGCTCATCGATACAGCTCACCATATGATGCGCGGGCTGTGACAACCAATATAGGGTTTCGTCCAGCGCTTTCCTATCACACTGTTGAAATTGTTCCGCCTGGACTTCCGTCATGCCAAGCGAGATTAAAAAACCCTTGCCGCCGTTGCCCTCGGCGATAAGTTTTTTGGCGATTTCCGCGGCCCGTCTGGCCCGCAAATGTTTGACCCCCATCAGGCGCAGCCAGATTTCCGTTGATAACATTCCGCATCCCTTATTCCGTCGCCTTCTGGCCAACCGTCAATATGATTGCCGATGCTGTCAATCGGTGCAGGAAATGTCTAGAATAAGCACTGATACTCTCCCATCACTCGGATACAGATCTAAATATATATGTCAGTTTTGCAGGTATTACATTTTCCGGATGAACGGCTACGCACAACGGCGCAGCCCGTAAAAGAAGTCAATGCAGACATTCAACGCATCGTCGACGATATGTTCGATACGATGTATGAAGAAGAAGGCATTGGCCTGGCCGCCACCCAGGTGGATATCCATCAACGTATTATTGTTATTGATGTTTCAGAATCACGGGATCAAAGATTGGTATTGATTAATCCCGAACTGATTGAGAAGGACGGCGATACCGGCATTGAAGAAGGCTGCCTGTCGATCCCTGAAACAAGAGCGCTCGTTCCACGCGCTGAACGAGTAAAAGTGCGCGCGCTGGATCGGGAAGGGAATACTTTTGAACTGGAAGCCGACGGTCTGCTAGCCATCTGTATTCAGCATGAAATGGATCATCTGGTCGGGAAACTGTTTATCGATTATCTCTCCCCGCTCAAACGCCAGAGGATCCGCCAGAAGCTGGAAAAACTGGCCAAGCAAAACAGCCGGGGTTGATCATTTACCTTCCTGACGGGAAATAACGTGTCTGATTCTTTACGTATTATCTTTGCTGGAACACCTGACTTTGCCGTGCGTCATCTGGAGGCGCTGCTAGCCTCCAAACATCAGGTCGTCGGCGTTTTCACTCAGCCGGATCGTCCGGCTGGCCGCGGAAAAAAGTTAACCGCCACGCCGGTCAAAGCGTTGGCGGAACAGCACGGTATTCCGGTGTATCAGCCCAAGTCGCTGCGTCACCCCGACGCTCAGCAGAGTGTTGCAGCGCTTAATGCCGATGTGATGGTGGTTGTCGCCTATGGACTGATTTTACCGCAGGCAGTCCTGGATATGCCGCGTCTCGGTTGTCTCAATGTGCATGGCTCGCTGCTGCCGCGCTGGCGGGGCGCCGCGCCGATTGAACGCGCGCTGTGGGCCGGCGATCGGAATACCGGCGTCACCATCATGCAGATGGATGCGGGGCTTGATACCGGTGCGATGCTGCATAAGATCGCGTGTCCTATCCTGCCACAGGACACCAGCGCGACGTTATACGCCAAACTGGCCGAGCTGGGGCCGCGCGGCTTATTGGAAACGCTGGAGCAGTTGGCTGATGGTCAAATAACGGCAGAACCTCAGGATGACGCGCTGGCCACTTATGCGGAGAAACTCAGCAAAGAAGAAGCCCGCCTCGACTGGCGGTTGTCCGCCGCCCAGCTTGAACGCTGCGTACGCGCTTTCAATCCGCGGCCGGTCAGCTATTTTATCGTGGATGAACAGCCGGTTAAGGTATGGAAATGCCTGGCCGGCGCCGCGGAACATCAATCCCGGCCCGGCACCATTTTACATGCCGACAAAAAAGGGATTCAGGTCGCGACCGCAGACGGCGTGTTGACTATTCTTGAACTACAGCCAGCCGGTAAAAAAATCATGGCCGTACAGGATTTACTTAACTCCCGACGTGAATGGTTTATTGCAGGTAATGTTCTGGCTTAAACGCTATCTCATGCCGGCGGCACCCAGCCGGTATATCCTCTCTATTACGTAGTCGCTAACTAATGAAAAGCTCATATAACCTTCGCAGCATTACCGCTAAAGTGGTAGGGCAAGTATTGGATCATGGACAATCGCTCAGCGCTTTATTGCCCGCTTATCAGAAAGATATTACTGATAAGGATCGCGCACTATTGCAAGAACTCTGCTTTGGCGTACTACGCGTATTACCGCAGTTAGAGTGGTGCATTCAGCAACTGATGGCAAAACCGTTGACCGGGAAACAGCGCGCTTTACACTACCTTATCATGGTCGGCATATATCAGTTGCTCTATACCCGCATCCCGCCGCATGCCGCGCTGGCTGAAACGGTAGAAGGAGCCGTCGCCTTGAAACGCCCCCAGCTCAAGGGGCTGATTAACGGCGTTTTACGGCAATTCCAGCGTCAGCAGGATGAACTGCTGCAACGAGTAGCGAATACCCCCGCACGCTACCTGCATCCAGGCTGGCTACTGACGCGCATTAAAAATGCCTATCCAGAAAACTGGCAAGACATTGTTGCCGCCAATAACCAGCGGCCGCCAATGTGGTTGCGGGTAAATCGCTTACATCACACCCGCGACGAATACCTCTCCCTGCTTGAACAACAAAGCATAGAGGCCGTGCCGCATCCCGATTATCCTGACGCCATCAGGCTGGCGGTTCCCTGCGCTGTCAACCTGCTACCCGGTTTCGCCCAAGGGTGGGTTACCGTACAGGATGCCTCCGCCCAGGGGTGTATTCATTGGCTAGCGCCTCAGGACGGCGAGCAAATTCTCGACCTGTGCGCCGCGCCGGGCGGTAAAACAACCCATATCCTCGAGGCCGCGCCGAAAGCGCACGTACTGGCCGTCGATATTGATGATGAAAGACTTGCCAGAGTCAGAGAAAATTTGCAGCGCTTACAGCTAAACGCCGAATTAAAGCAAGGAGATGGACGGCAACCGCAAAGCTGGTGCGGCGATAAAATTTTCGATCGTATCTTGCTGGACGCGCCTTGCTCCGCCACAGGCGTCGTACGCCGTCACCCAGACATAAAATGGCTGCGCCGCGATAACGACATCGCCGAACTCGCACTACTGCAAAAAGATATTCTTGATGCAATCTGGCCGCGCCTGAAAACCGGCGGGACATTGGTTTATGCGACCTGCTCGATCTTGCCGGAAGAAAATCATCAGCAAATACATCACTTTTTGCTGCGCCACTCCGATGCTCAGTTAGTGGATACCGGCAGCCCAGACAGGCCTGGGATGCAAAAGCTCCCTAGCCCGGAAGATGGTGACGGCTTCTTCTATGCAAAGCTGGTAAAAAACGAACATTAAACCCAGTATTGTTCAGAATCATCAAGCAATAACACATACGGCAGAATTAATTATGAAGATTATTATTCTTGGCGCTGGTCAGGTAGGCGGTACACTGGCGGAAAATCTGGCTGGTGAGAATAACGACATAACCGTCGTCGATACCGATACGACCCGTTTGCGTCAGCTCCAGGATAAATTTGATCTTAGAGTCGTCACGGGTTACGCCTCTCATCCGCGCGTGCTGCATGAAGCAGGAGCGGAAGATGCGGATATGTTAGTGGCGGTCACCAATTCCGATGAAACCAATATGGTTGCCTGTCAAATAGCCTATTCGCTTTTCAATACGCCGAATCGTATTGCGCGGATCCGATCGTCGGAATACATGCGTGAAGCCGATCGTTTATTTCTGCCTGAAGCCGTTCCCATTGATTATTTGATCTCTCCGGAACAATTGGTCATCGATAATATTTACAAGCTGATTGAATATCCCGGCGCTCTTCAGGTGGTTAATTTCGCTCAAGGCAAAGTGAGTATCGCCGCCGTCAATGCCTATTATGGCGGCCCGTTGGTCGGCAACGCCTTGTCATCTATTCGCGAACATATGCCGCACATAGAAACGCGCGTTGCCGCTATTTTCCGTCATGACCGTCCTATTCGCCCCCAGGGCTCTACGGTTATCGAAGCCGGGGATGAAGTCTTTTTTGTTGCCGCATCACAGAATATCCGCGCCGTAATGAGCGAACTGCAACGCCTGGAAAACCCTTATAAGCGGATCATGATCGTTGGCGGCGGTAACGTTGGCGCCGGTCTGGCCCAACGATTAGAAAAAGATTACAGCATTAAACTGATAGAACATAACGCGGAGCGAGCCGCTGAACTGGCGGAATTGTTACAGGATACCATCGTTTTTCATGGCGATGCCTCTGACCAGGAGCTTCTGGCAGAAGAGCATATCGAGCAAATGGATGTGTTCATCGCCATCACCAACGACGATGAAGCCAACATCATGTCCGCCATGCTGGCTAAACGAATGGGCGCCAAAAAAGTCATGGTGCTTATCCAACGTCGTGCCTATGTCGATTTAGTGCAAGGCAGCGTGATTGATGTCGCTATATCTCCACAGCAAGCAACCATCTCCGCGTTATTAAGCCACGTACGTAAAGCGGATATCGTCAGCGTATCGTCGCTACGCAGAGGGGTCGCCGAAGCCATTGAGGCTATCGCGCATGGGGATGAAGGCACATCAAAAGTTGTCGGACGGCTGATTGAAGAGATAAAACTACCGCCAGGAACGACTATCGGGGCAATTGTGCGCGGGGATGATGTCATCATTGCCAATGACAATACCCGGATTGAACAAGGCGACCATATCATTATGTTCTTAACAGATAAGAAATTCGTACCTGATGTAGAACGGCTATTCCAACCAAGTCCCTTCTTTTTGTAATAAATATGGGTAATGCATTAAACGTTATATGAGAATATGGCAAACATAGAACTATTTGTTAAAATTAATCTATCTTTTTATCAAGGAGAGTGGTTATGAGTATTATCAAAGAATTCCGCGAATTTGCCATGCGCGGGAATGTGGTCGATCTGGCCGTCGGGGTGATTATCGGTGCGGCATTCGGGAAAATTGTTTCCTCGCTGGTATCCGATATCATTATGCCCCCACTGGGGCTGCTAATCGGCGGCGTGGACTTTAAACAGTTTAGTCTTGTATTACGCGCGGCCCAGGGTGATGTTCCTGCTGTCGTTATGCATTACGGTGTTTTCATTCAGAATATTTTCGACTTCATTATTGTCGCATTCGCTATATTCGTCGCCATCAAATTAATGAACAAATTACGCCGTAAACAGGAAGATGCGCCAGCCGCGCCGCCAAAACCCAGCGCGGAAGAGAAGTTATTAACTGAAATACGTGACCTGCTGAAAAAATAACCGGAGCCTGACTTTTCAGGACGAGAAATTCAGCAGCATTGTTTCTGACTTCTTCGTAATAGATTGTGAAATCCGCAGACCTCAGAAAATCAGAAGACCAGTGGTAAATAATCAATTGATTGCTTACCGCTGGCCTCCCAGTTTCCCTTCTTTACATGTTTGTCTTTTCTGCGATAGCTTCCTTTTCCCTTACTGTTTACTTCCACGCGTTGGCGAAACAGCGGGTCAGATAACAATGCTTCAATAGCATTGTCCTGTATTTTCCCTCGTTTATGACGATATACGGCCATACTTACCTCTGGTAATCAGGATGATGAAATAAAGCGGGAAGAGTATAGATGAGAATCAGCCTATAATAGAGGCAGTTTTCAAAATTAATCCTGCGCGCCAAACGACTTTTTTAACACGTCGGCATATTCACTGTGCAAAAAATCAGTATTGATGCCTCGTTGTTGCAAACTCAGCTCGAGCAGACGAAACCGGCGGGAAACAGATTCGTACGTGGGAGATTCTCGGGAGATATTTTCCAACAGATCGGCTAATTGTAGCGCCTCTTTACGCTCTTGCAATTCGACAGGAAGGCAACCGGCGTTTTTTAACAGACGATAAGCGACCCTCAACTCAGGAGGAACAGCGCTGTCATCGTCCAGCATCAATGGCTTACCCGCGCCAGGCAAGTTATCAAAAGCGCCTTCTGACCGAGCTTGCGCAATATGGCGTTCAACCAAGTCATCAATTAACCACATAATAACCTCTGAAGTGTTGCCCACTGTCATAAAGGTTAGCGTATTCCAAACGTAAAAAAACGCCCGAGACGTTTTTCACTATTGCATCACTACGGCCCGAAAGAGGGCGGGCAGGGATCGCACGCCATAAAAAAACCGGGTTTCCCCGGTTTTTTTATGCGCTTGCAGATTACTCCGCAGTTGCAACTTCTTCTGTTTGAGAAGCTGAGCGATCAACGAGCTCGATGTATGCCATCGGCGCATTGTCGCCTGCACGGAAGCCACACTTCAGAATACGAGTGTAACCACCGGCACGGCTCGCGAAACGCGGACCCAGTTCATTAAACAGTTTTGCCACGATCTCGTTATCACGAGTACGGGCGAATGCCAGACGACGATTAGCAACGCTGTCGGTCTTGGCAAGAGTAATCAGCGGTTCAACAACACGACGCAGCTCTTTTGCTTTTGGCAGGGTTGTCTTGATGATCTCATGACGAACCAAAGAACTAGCCATGTTACGGAACATAGCCTGACGATGGCTGCTGTTACGGTTCAGTTGACGACCACTCTTACGATGGCGCATGACCTTATCCTTCTCAGTAAAACCTTAACCTGTGATCTGGTTACTCATCAGCAATGCTTGCCGGCGGCCAGTTTTCCAGGCGCATGCCCAGAGACAAACCACGTGAAGCCAGCACATCTTTAATCTCAGTAAGAGATTTTTTACCCAGGTTAGGCGTTTTCAACAGCTCAACCTCGGTACGCTGTACCAGATCACCGATGTAGTGGATAGCTTCTGCCTTGAGGCAGTTAGCAGAGCGGACAGTCAATTCCAGATCGTCAACAGGGCGCAGCAAGATCGGATCGAACTCTGGTTTTTCTTCTTTAACTTCTGGTTGACGTACGTCACGCAGGTCAACAAAAGCTTCAAGTTGTTCAGCCAGAATGGTGGCCGCTCGGCGGATCGCCTCTTCAGGATCGATCGTGCCGTTGGTTTCCATTTCGATGACCAGCTTGTCCAGGTCAGTACGCTGTTCTACACGTGCTGCTTCAACATTGTAGGCAATTCGCTCTACAGGGCTGTAGCAGGCATCGACTAACAGGCGACCAATCGGGCGCTCATCTTCTTCCGTATGAATACGGGCAGATGCCGGCACATAACCACGGCCACGCTGAACTTTAATACGCATGCTGATAGCCGCGTTTTCATCGGTCAGATGGCAGATCAAGTGCTGTGGCTTGACGATTTCGACATCGCCGTCATGGACGATGTCGGCTGCAGTCACAGGGCCAATGCCAGATTTATTCAGGGTAAGAATAACTTCATCTTTGCCTTGAACTCTCACCGCCAGCCCTTTCAGGTTGAGCAGGATTTCCAGGATGTCTTCCTGTACGCCTTCTTTGGTGCTGTACTCATGCAGTACACCATCAATCTCAACCTCGGTCACCGCGCAACCTGGCATGGATGAAAGCAGAATACGGCGCAGTGCGTTGCCAAGAGTATGGCCGAAGCCCCGCTCTAACGGCTCAAGGGTCACCTTGGCGTGCGTCGAACTGACTTGCTCGATATCAACCAGGCGCGGTTTTAGAAACTCTGTCACAGAACCCTGCATTGTGTCCTCTCTTTGGTACTAAGCTTTACTTGGAGTAAAGCTCGACGATCAGGTGTTCATTAATGTCCGCAGACAGATCGGTACGTTCAGGAATACGTTTGAACACACCTTCCATCTTGGCAGCATCAACTTCCAGCCAAGTTGGCTTTTCACGCTGTTCAGCCAGCTCCAGAGCGGCTTTAACGCGAGATTGCTTTTTAGCTTTCTCACGGATGCTGACTACGTCATTCGGGGATACCTGATAAGAAGCGATGTTAACAACGCGACCGTTTACCATGATAGCTTTGTGGCTAACCAACTGACGCGCTTCAGCACGAGTGGCGCCAAATCCCATACGATAAACAACGTTATCCAGACGGCCTTCCAGCAGTTGTAACAGGTTTGCACCCGTGTTGCCTTTCAGACGCGCTGCTTCTTTATAATAGTTACGGAACTGGCGTTCCAGCACACCGTAGATACGGCGAACTTTTTGCTTTTCACGCAACTGTACACCATAGTCAGACAGACGCGGTTTACGCGCACCATGCTGACCAGGAGCTTGTTCAATCTTACACTTGGAATCGATCGCACGAACACCAGACTTCAGAAACAGGTCGGTGCCTTCACGACGGCTCAGCTTGAGCTTAGGACCCAAATATCTTGCCATTTTCTTTCTCCAACAATCCTAAAAGCAGCGTTATACGCGACGCTTTTTCGGCGGACGACAACCGTTATGAGGGATCGGAGTCACATCAGTAATATTAGTGATGCGGAAACCAGCCGCGTTCAATGCGCGGATAGTTGACTCACGGCCCGGACCAGGTCCTTTAACCATAACTTCCAGGTTCTTGATACCGTACTCTTTCACTGCTTCAGCACAGCGCTCTGCTGCTACCTGAGCGGCGAACGGAGTGGATTTACGAGAACCACGGAAACCGGAACCACCGGCAGTTGCCCAACCCAGCGCATTACCCTGACGATCGGTAATAGTCACGATGGTGTTGTTGAAAGAAGCATGGATATGAGCCACACCGTCAGAGACTTGCTTTCTTACACGCTTACGTGCACGAATAGGTGCCTTTGCCATTATTCAATCACCCCGATTATTTCTTGATCGGTTTGCGCGGACCCTTACGGGTACGGGCGTTAGTCTTGGTACGCTGACCGCGAACCGGCAGACCACGACGATGACGCAAACCACGATAAGTACCAAGGTCCATAAGACGTTTGATGCTCAGGGTAACTTCACGACGCAGATCGCCTTCGACAACAAACTTGGCAACTTCGTCACGCAGCTTATCGATTTGCTCTTCAGACAGCTCACTGATCTTAACATTTTCGGCGATTCCCGAAGCAGCGCAAATAGCCTGCGAACGAGTCTTGCCGATACCATAGATCGACGTTAACGCGATAACGGTATGTTTATGATCAGGAATGTTAATGCCTGCTATACGGGCCACTATGCACTCCTACAATTTTATACAGCAATACCATTCTGAAAAGCCCGTTTTCAGGATACTCAAATAGTATTGCAGTTACAGACAAAAGATTGGCTGGCTAATCTAGCCAGCTCAACCCAACTTTGCAAGAAAAATATGCGAGATAATCAGCCTTGACGCTGTTTATGCTTCGGTTCGGCACTGCAGATCACGCGAACGACACCGTTACGCTTAACGATTTTGCAGTTACGACATAATTTCTTGACGGAAGCACGAACTTTCATTTTTACTCTCCGTAACTTCTCAAGCTCACCCGATTAACGGTTATAGCCTTTCAGGTTTGCTTTCTTCAATGCAGACTCATACTGACTCGACATCATCAGAGTTTGCACTTGAGCCATAAAGTCCATGATGACCACAACAACGATCAATAATGACGTGCCGCCAAAATAGAAAGGCACTTTCATTGCATCACGCATGAACTCCGGGATCAGGCAGATGAAAGTAATATACATCGCCCCTACCAAGGTAAGGCGGGTCATTACTTTATCGATATATTTCGCCGTTTGCTCTCCCGGACGAATTCCTGGCACGAATGCACCGGACTTCTTCAGGTTATCTGCTGTTTCACGAGGGTTGAATACCAACGCAGTGTAGAAGAAACAGAAGAAGATGATTGCAGTCGCATAGAGTAACACATAAAGCGGTTGTCCAGGCTGCAAATACATCGAAATTGTAGTCAGCCAGTTCCAACCGGTACCACCCCCGAACCAGGATGCAATCGTAGCCGGGAACAGAATAATGCTGGAAGCGAAGATAGCCGGGATAACCCCCGCCATATTCACTTTCAACGGCAAATGCGTACTCTGTGCTGCATAAACGCGACGACCTTGTTGACGCTTGGCATAGTTAACGACGATACGACGCTGACCACGCTCAATGAAAACAACGAAGAAGGTTACTGCAAACACTAAAACTGCAACCAACAGCAACAGGAGGAAGTGCAGGTCGCCTTGCCGCGCTTGCTCGATGGTATGGCCAATGGCCGGCGGCAATCCCGCAACAATACCAGCGAAGATTATAATCGAAATACCGTTGCCGATACCTCGTTCCGTAATCTGTTCACCCAGCCACATCAGGAACATCGTCCCGGTGACCAGACTCACAACAGCGGTAAAGTAGAAGGCAAAGCCCGGGTTTAACACCAGGCCCTGCATCCCAGGCATATTCGGCAGACCGGTAGCAATACCGATCGACTGGAATATGGCCAATACCAGAGTACCGTAGCGGGTATACTGACTAATCTTGCGACGGCCAGCCTCCCCTTCTTTCTTTATTTCCGCCAACGCCGGATGAACCACCGTCAACAACTGGATAATAATCGATGCCGAAATGTACGGCATGATACCCAGGGCAAAGATAGAAGCACGGCTGAGTGCACCACCAGAGAACATGTTAAACATTTCAATGATGGTGCCTCGCTGTTGCTCAAGCAATTTGGCAAGCACAGTGGCATCAATACCAGGAATCGGAATAAAAGAGCCAATACGGAAAACAATCAGCGCACCGATAACAAACAAAAGTCTGCGCTTCAGTTCACCAACTCCGCCTTTAGCACTTTGAAAATCTAATCCTGGTTGTTTGGCCATCTGCTACTTATTCCTCAATTTTACCGCCAGCAGCTTCGATAGCAGCACGAGCACCTTTAGTGACACGCAGACCACGAATCGTTACCGGACGAGCAACTTCACCAGACAGAATCACTTTCGCAAATTCGATCTGAACGCCAATAACATTAGCGGCTTTCAGCGTATTCAGGTCAACGGTGTCGCCTTCCACTTTAGCCAGGTCAGACAGACGAATCTCTGCCGTAACCATTGCTTTGCGAGAAGTAAAACCGAATTTCGGCAGGCGACGGTATAAAGGCATCTGACCGCCTTCGAAACCGCGACGCACGCCGCCGCCAGAACGCGAGTTCTGACCTTTGACACCACGTCCGCCGGTTTTACCCAGGCCGGAACCGATACCACGACCTACACGCTTCGCAGCATGTTTGGCGCCTTCGGCCGGAGACAGAGTATTCAAACGCATCTGTTACTCCTCCACTTTAACCATATAGGAAACCGCGTTGACCATACCGCGCACCGCAGGAGTATCCTCGCGTTCAACAGTATGACCAATACGACGCAGACCCAGGCCAAGCAGCGTTGCCTTATGTTTCGGCAGACGACCGATTGCACTACGGGTTTGAGTTATTTTAATAGTCTTTGCCATGGTTAATTACCCCAGAATTTCTTCAACGGATTTACCACGCTTGGCAGCGACCATTTCCGGGGACTTCATGTTGGCCAGGCCATCAATCGTTGCACGAACCACGTTAATCGGGTTAGTGGAACCATAGGCTTTAGCCAATACGTTGTGTACCCCTGCGACTTCCAAAACGGCGCGCATTGCACCGCCGGCAATAATACCGGTACCTTCGGAAGCCGGCTGCATGAACACACGAGAACCCGTGTGAGCACCTTTAACCGGGTGCTGCAGGGTGCCGTTGTTCAGCGCGACATTCATCATATTGCGACGGGCTTTTTCCATCGCTTTCTGGATCGCTGCCGGAACTTCGCGTGCTTTACCGTAGCCAAAACCAACGCGACCGTTGCCATCACCCACTACAGTCAGTGCGGTGAAGCTGAAAATACGGCCACCTTTAACGGTTTTAGATACGCGATTTACCGCGATCAGCTTTTCCTGCAGTTCGCCAGCTTGTTTCTCGATGTGAGCCATCTTACACCTCTACCTTAGAACTGAAGGCCAGCTTCACGGGCAGCATCTGCCAGTGCCTGGACTCGACCATGATATTGGAAACCGGAACGGTCAAAGGATACGTCTTTAATCCCTTTTTCCAATGCGCGTTCAGCAATAGCTTTACCTACTGCGATAGCTGCATCTTTATTACCGGTATACTTCAGTTGTTCAGCGATAGCTTTTTCTACAGTAGAAGCGGCTACCAGGACTTCAGAACCGTTCGGTGCGATGACCTGCGCATAAATATGGCGCGGGGTACGATGTACCACCAGACGCGTCGCACCCAGTTCCTGGAGTTTGCGGCGTGCGCGGGTCGCACGACGGATACGAGCTGCTTTCTTATCCATAGTGTTACCTTACTTCTTCTTAGCCTCTTTGGTACGCACGACTTCGTCGGCGTAACGGACACCCTTGCCTTTGTAAGGCTCAGGACGACGGTAGGCGCGTATTTCCGCGGCAACCTGACCGATAACCTGCTTATCAGCGCCTTTCAGCACGATTTCAGTCTGGGTCGGGCATTCTGCAGTAATACCTGCCGGCAGCGCGTGGTCAACCGGGTGAGAGAACCCAAGAGACAGGTTCACTACGTTGCCTTTTACGGCAGCACGATAACCAACACCGACCAGCTGCAGCTTCTTGGTGAAGCCTTCGGTAACACCGATAACCATTGAGTTCAACAGAGCACGAGTGGTACCCGCTTGGGCCCATCCGTCAACAAAACCTTCGCGCGGAGCGAAAGTCAGAGCGTTGTCAGCTTGTTTAACTTCAACAGCATCATGGATCTTACGACTCAGCTCGCCGTTTTTACCCTTAATCGAAATAACCTGACCGTTGAGTTTTACCTCTACGCCGGCAGGAATGACGACGGGTGCTTTTGCAACACGAGACATTCTTTCCTCCCGATTAAGCTACGTAGCAGATAATCTCGCCACCAAGACCAGCCTGGCGAGCTGCACGATCAGTCATAACACCTTTAGAGGTAGAAACAACCGCGATACCCAAACCGGCCATAACTTTCGGCAGCTCATCTTTTCTTTTATAGATGCGCAGACCTGGACGGCTTACTCGCTGAATGCTTTCTACCACTGCCTTGCCCTGGAAATATTTAAGTTCTAATTCCAGAACCGGCTTGGCGTCGCCTTCGATTTTAAAATCTTCAATGTAACCTTCTTCCTTCAGCACGTTGGCGATTGCCACTTTCAGCTTGGAGGAAGGCATGGTGACCGCAACTTTGTTCGCGGCTTGACCGTTACGGATACGGGTCAGCATATCCGCGATCGGATCTTGCATGCTCATCTGTCTTTACTCCCGTGATTCAATTGGTGACAATTACCAGCTAGCCTTTTTCAGACCCGGAATTTCACCGCGCATAGCGGCTTCACGGACCTTGATACGGCTCAACCCGAACTTCCGCAGGAAAGCATGCGGACGACCAGTTTGACGGCAGCGGTTACGCTGACGAGACGGGCTGGAATCACGCGGCAGAGTCTGCAGCTTAAGAACTGCATCCCAACGTTCTTCGTCGGAAGAGTTCACACCAGAGATAATAGCTTTCAATTCCTCGCGTTTAGCGCGGTATTTATCAGCCAGTTTCACGCGAACGACTTCGCGTGCTTTCATGGATTGCTTAGCCATTAGTAACCCTACCTTACTTGCGGAATGGGAAGTTAAAGGCGGCCAACAGCGCACGGCCTTCATCATCGGATTTCGCAGTAGTGGTAATGGTAATATCCAAACCACGAACGCGATCGACCTTGTCATAGTCGATTTCCGGGAAGATGATCTGCTCACGCACACCCATGCTGTAGTTACCACGACCGTCGAATGACTTGGCGGACAGGCCACGGAAGTCACGGATACGCGGTACAGCAATGGAAATCAGTCGCTCAAGGAACTCCCACATGCGTTCGCCACGCAGAGTTACTTTACAGCCGATCGGATAGCCCTGGCGGATTTTGAAGCCTGCAACAGATTTGCGTGCTTTGGTGATCAACGGTTTTTGACCGGAGATTGCTGCCAGATCAGCTGCTGCGTTATCCAGCAGTTTCTTGTCAGCGATCGCTTCACCAACACCCATGTTCAGGGTGATCTTCTCGACCCGAGGGACTTGCATGACAGAATTGTAGTTAAACTGTTCAACCAGTTTTTTAACTACTTCGTCTTTGTAGTAATCATGCAGTTTCGCCATCGTACTACTCCAAATTACTTGATAGTTTCGCTATTAGATTTAAAGAAACGGACTTTTTTGCCGTCTTCGAATCTAAAGCCTACACGGTCAGCCTTACCAGTTGCCGTATTGAAGATTGCAACGTTGGAAACCTGAATTGCAGCTTCTTTTTCAACGATGCCGCCCGGTTGGTTCAGGGCCGGAACCGGCTTCTGATGTTTTTTAACCAGGTTGATACCTTCAACAATGACCTTACTAGCAGACAGGACATTTTTTACTTTACCGCGCTTACCTTTATCTTTGCCGGTTAGCACGATAACTTCGTCATCACGACGGATTTTCGCTGCCATGATTCGCTCCTTAGAGTACTTCTGGTGCCAGAGAGATAATTTTCATGAACTTCTCATTACGCAGTTCACGAGTTACCGGCCCAAAAATACGCGTGCCGATGGGCTGTTCGCTGTTATTGTTCAGAATAACGCAAGCATTACCATCGAAGCGAATGACAGAACCGTCCGGGCGACGAACACCCTTCTTGGTGCGCACCACTACCGCCTTCAGCACATCGCCTTTCTTCACCTTACCGCGAGGAATTGCTTCCTTGATGGTAATTTTGATGATGTCGCCGACGCCTGCGTAGCGACGGTGCGAGCCACCTAGAACCTTGATACACATTACGCGACGTGCACCGGAGTTATCGGCCACATTCAGCATAGTCTGTTCTTGGATCATTTTAGTGCTCCGCTAATGTCAACTACTACTTTAGGACCCATGATAGGCCATTAAAATGCCCCATAATTAAGGGCGCAGCATTATAACACCGCTTCCTGAATATGGGTAGAAAAAATAAACGGCTCAATTACTGAGCCGTTTATCATATCGAGAAGAGCGTTACTGTATTACAGAATCGCTTTCTCTACAACGCGAACAAGCGTCCAAGACTTGGTTTTGGACAGCGGACGGCATTCGCGGATTTCAACCACGTCGCCGGTACCGCATTCATTGTTCTCGTCATGTACGTGCAGCTTAGTCGTACGTTTAATGAACTTACCGTAAAGCGGGTGTTTCACGAAACGTTCGATGGCGACGACGATGGATTTCTCCATTTTGTCGCTAACGACACGGCCTTGCAGAGTACGGATTTTATCGGTCATTACGCACCCGCCTTCTCAGTCAGTAAAGTCTTAACACGTGCAACATTACGACGCACTTGTTTCAACAGGTGAGTTTGTTGCAGCTGGCCACTTGCCGCCTGCATGCGCAAATTGAATTGTTCGCGCAGCAGTTCGAGCAGCTCGGTGTTCAGCTCTTCAACGCTCTTTTCACGCAGCTCTTGTGCTTTCATTACATCACCGTCTTAGTTACAAAGGTGGTTTTAATCGGCAGTTTCGCTGCTGCCAGTTGGAATGCCTCACGGGCCAACTCTTCCGGCACACCGTCCATTTCGTACAGGACTTTACCTGGCTGAATCAAGGCAACCCAATACTCAACGTTACCTTTACCTTTACCCATACGCACTTCAAGCGGTTTTTCGGTGATCGGTTTGTCCGGGAATACACGGATCCAGATCTTACCTTGACGCTTAACGGCGCGGGTCATGGCACGACGTGCAGCTTCGATTTGACGAGCAGTCAGGCGACCGCGGCCAACAGCTTTCAGACCGAAAGTGCCGAAGCTAACATCCGTACCTGCTGCCAGACCACGGTTGCGGCCTTTGTGCATCTTACGGAATTTTGTACGCTTTGGTTGTAACATCAGCGACTCTCCTTACTTGCGGCCTTTACGCTGCTGCTTTTTAGGTTGAGCAGCCGGTTTTTCCGGTTGTTCAACGGCAGCCATACCACCCAGGATCTCACCTTTGAAGATCCACACTTTCACACCGATAACACCATAAGTGGTGTGCGCTTCGGAAGTGTTGTAGTCGATATCCGCACGCAGGGTGTGCAACGGAACGCGACCTTCACGGTACCATTCGGTACGCGCGATTTCAGCGCCGCCAAGACGGCCGCTTACTTCAACTTTGATCCCTTTAGCGCCCAGACGCATGGCGTTCTGTACGGCACGCTTCATAGCACGACGGAACATCACGCGACGTTCCAGCTGAGAAGTGATGCTGTCGGCAACCAGTTTTGCGTCCAGTTCAGGCTTACGAACTTCTGCGATGTTGATTTGCGCAGGTACGCCGGCGATATCCGCTACGACTTTACGCAGTTTTTCAACATCTTCACCTTTTTTACCGATAACGATACCCGGACGAGCGGTGTGAATAGTCACACGGATGCTTTTTGCCGGACGTTCGATAACGATACGAGAAACGGAAGCTTTTTCCAGTTCCTTCGTCAGGTATTTACGAACTTTAAAGTCGCTGTCCAGGTTGTCAGCGAATTCTTTGGTATTCGCATACCAGGTAGAGTTCCAAGGTTTGACAATACCCAGTCGAATACCATTAGGATGTACTTTCTGACCCATTGCTAGTCTCCAGAGTCTCAGCGATCGGACACAACCACAGTGATGTGGCTGGTACGCTTCAGGATGCGATCCGCACGACCTTTAGCACGCGGCATAATGCGCTTCATGCTAGGGCCTTCGTCTACGAAGATTTTCGCAACTTTCAGATCATCAATGTCAGCGCCATCGTTGTGCTCTGCGTTAGCAATGGCAGACTCCAGCACTTTTTTAACCAGACCAGCAGCTTTCTTGTTGGTGTAGGTCAGAATATCCAGAGCTTGCGACACTTTCTTACCGCGAATCAGGTCAGCCACCAGGCGAACCTTTTGAGCAGAAGAACGAGCGTGACGATGTTTAGCGATAGTTTCCATCTCTTCCTCCTACCTTAGCGCTTTTTAGCCTTTTTATCGGCCGCATGGCCGCGATAAGTACGAGTCGGCGCGAATTCACCCAGTTTGTGACCGACCATTTCATCGGAAACAAACACCGGAACGTGCTGACGACCATTATGGACAGCGATGGTCAAACCGATCATGTTTGGAAAGATCGTTGAACGACGGGACCAAGTGCGCAAAGGCTTCTTGTCACCGCTTTCCACCGCTTTCTCTACCTTCTTCAGCAAGTGCAGGTCAATAAATGGACCTTTCTTGAGAGAACGTGGCATGGTTTATCCTCTAAAATTATTTAGTACGGCGACGTACGATAAACTTATCAGTACGCTTGTTGCTGCGGGTCTTCTTACCTTTGGTCTGTACGCCCCACGGGGATACCGGGTGCTTACCAAAGTTACGACCTTCACCACCACCGTGCGGGTGGTCTACCGGGTTCATCGCCGTACCGCGAACGGTAGGACGAACACCACGCCAGCGAGCAGCACCTGCTTTACCCAGAACGCGCAGCATGTGCTCCGCATTGCCTACTTCGCCCAGCGTTGCGCGGCAGTCGGACTCGACTTTGCGCATTTCGCCGGAACGCAGACGCAGGGTCACGTAAGAACCGTCACGCGCAACGATCTGAACGTAAGCACCGGCAGAGCGAGCCAGCTGGCCGCCTTTGCCTGGTTTCAATTCTACGTTATGAACCGTTGAACCGACCGGGATGTTACGCATCGGCAGGGTGTTACCGGGTTTGATTGCAGCATCAACGCCAGATTGAATCTGGTCGCCAGCTTTCAGGCCTTTCGGCGCCAGGATGTAACGGCGTTCGCCGTCTTTGTACAGAACCAGCGCGATGTTCGCGGAACGGTTCGGATCATACTCCAGACGCTCAACAACAGCAGGAATACCATCTTTGTTGCGTTTGAAATCAACCAGACGATATTGCTGTTTGTGACCACCACCGATGTGACGGGTAGTGATGCGGCCATTGTTGTTACGGCCACCGGATTTGCTGTTCTTTTCCAGCAACGGGGCATAAGGTTTGCCCTTGTGCAGCTCAGGGTTAACCACTTTAACAACGTGGCGACGACCCGGAGATGTCGGTTTACATTTAACAATTGCCATTGTTCTTTACTCCTCCGACTTACTCTGCGCCGCCGATGAAGTCCAGATTCTGGCCTTCTTTCAGGGTGACGTAAGCTTTTTTCCAGTCGCTACGACGACCGATACGCTGTCCATGACGTTTCACTTTTCCTTTAACTACCAGGGTGCGAACATCATTGACTTCGACTTCAAACAGTTTCTGCACAGCAGCTTTGATTTCTGCTTTGGTCGCGTCTTTAGCAACTTTGAGCACGATGGTGTTGTTCTTTTCCATCGCTGTAGACGCTTTTTCAGAAACGTGCGGCGCGCGCAAAACTTTCAGCAGACGTTCTTCACGGATCATGCGAGCATCTCCTCAACTTGCTTAACAGCTTCAGCAGTCATGACGACTTTGTCGAAGGCGATCAAGCTAACTGGATCGATACCGGCGACATCACGCACATCAACCTTGTACAGGTTGCGCGCGGCCAGGAACAGATTTTCATCCAGTTCGCTGGTGATGATCAGTACGTCTTCCAGCGCCATGTCTTTCAGTTTCTGTGCCAGCAGCTTGGTTTTCGGCGCTTCAACAGAGAACTTTTCGACAACGATCAGACGATCTTGACGTACCAGTTCGGACAGAATGCTTTTCAGCGCGCCGCGGTACATCTTTTTGTTAACTTTCTGACTGTGATCCTGAGGCTTGGCAGCGAAGGTCACACCACCGGAACGCCAGATCGGGCTCTTGATAGAACCTGAACGCGCACGGCCTGTACCTTTCTGACGCCACGGTTTTTTACCGGAACCAGTTACTTCAGCACGGGTCTTCTGAGCGCGAGTACCTTGACGGGCACCTGCTGCATAAGCAACAACAACCTGGTGTACCAGCGCTTCGTTGAAATCACGACCGAAGGTAGTTTCGGAAACAGTCAGCGCGCTTTGCGCGTCTTTCAATACTAATTCCATTGCTATCTCCTCACGCCTTCACAGCTGGTTTAACGATCAGGTCGCCGCCGGTTGCACCCGGAACAGCACCCTTAACCAGCAGCAGGTTGCGCTCAGCGTCAACACGCACTACGTCCAGGCTCTGAACGGTTACACGTTCGTTACCCAGTTGGCCTGCCATTTTCTTGCCTTTGAACACTTTGCCCGGAGTCTGGTTCTGACCGATAGAACCCGGAACGCGGTGAGACAAGGAGTTGCCGTGGGTAGCATCCTGAGTGCGGAAGTTCCAGCGCTTAACCGTGCCGGCAAAACCTTTACCTTTGGATGTACCAGTAACGTCAACTTTTTTAACGTCTGCGAAAATTTCAACGCTAATGCTTTGACCTACGGTGAACTCTTCGCCTTCGGAAAGACGGAATTCACGCAGAACACGGCCAGCTTCTACGCCAGCTTTAGCAAAGTGGCCCGCTTCTGGTTTGGTAACGCGGTTTGCTTTTTTAGCACCGGTAGTTACCTGTACAGCGCGGTAACCGTCGTCAGCCAGGTCTTTAACCTGAGTTACGCGGTTTGCTTCAATTTCGATAACGGTTACAGGGATAGAAACACCATCTTCAGTGAAGATACGGGTCATGCCCACTTTTTTACCGACTAAACCAATCATTGTTTCAACCTCTCAATCGCTCAATGACCTGATTAACCCAGGCTGATCTGCACGTCTACACCGGCAGCCAGATCCAGACGCATCAGAGCATCAACGGTTTTCTCGGTTGGCTCAACGATGTCAACCAGACGCTTGTGAGTGCGAATCTCGTACTGATCGCGCGCATCTTTATTGACGTGCGGAGAGATCAGAACGGTAAAGCGCTCTTTGCGGGTCGGCAGCGGGATCGGACCACGGACTTGCGCACCAGTGCGCTTGGCAGTCTCGACGATTTCCGCAGTTGATTGATCGATCAGACGATGATCAAACGCTTTCAGGCGGATACGGATTCTTTGGTTCTGCATGAGACCAGAGCTCCAATTATTTATAAACGTAAATAATTACTCCTCACACCCATTTCGATTGATGGGGGAGTGTAATCGTCAGTACATAACCCCCATATCGGGAGTATTGTTTTGGCTAATGACTAAACTAGCCCTCTGATTGAGTAAAAATCAGACTCGCCTTAGTTTTGACGAGCTCGCGCATTATACGCAAATTGACGCAGGAAGCAACAAATAGGATGAAATGATTTAATATGGCGGCCGGAACGTGGTGCTTGCGGCCGCTACGCAACGAATACATCAAAGTAGCGCTTATTGCTCTTCCCTAAGCTGACTTTGCAGGTAATTTTGTATGCCAATACGGGCGACCAGATCCAGCTCGGTCTCCAGCCAATCAATATGCCCTTCTTCATCAGCCAGAATGTCTATCAATAGGTCCCTGCTGACATAATCCTGCACGGAATCCGCGTAGGCGATGGCTTCGCGTAAATCCCGGGCGCCGTCCAGTTCAAGTTGCAGGTCGGAACGCAAGATCTCTTCAACATCCTCGCCGATATTCAGCTTGCCTAAATCTTGCAGATTGGGAATACCTTCGAGAAACAGGATTCGTTCAATGTAGCGATCGGCGTGTTTCATTTCGTCAATCGACTCATGATACTCGTGATCGTTGAGACGGGTTAAACCCCAGTTTTTAAACATCCGGGCATGCAGGAAATATTGGTTGATCGCGACCAACTCATTCCCCAATAACTTGTTCAGATAGGTAATGACTTTTTTATCGCCTTTCATGACACGCTCCTCCGTTCCAGTTCTTAAAGTGTAGAACCGGTAAACAGAGAGTCAAAAAAAGACCTTACATTTTATGCTACATCATATATATCAGTCAGTTGCACTCGTTCATCTTCAAAGATATCCCTCGCCTGACGAATACACTTGCCGCAGTCCGTGCCAATCGGAATCAACTTACGCAGTTGCTGCATAGACTGGGGCTGATATTGGCGAACGGCTTTGCGGATCGCTTTATCAGAAACGGCGTTACATAAACAAACATACATACCAAAGCAACTCATTTTATGCCGGCCGGCCGGCCGATAACGCTCATGGCCGCCGCAGGCGGTGCTTAAAACCGCTCCCAGCGATTTTTCAATCAATTCTCACATTGTAAATAGGAATTATTTTTATTTCAATTCACATTAATGACTACAGGCGTAAAAAAAGGCACCGAAGTGCCTTTTTCATGCTTTTAGTTTATCAGCGATTAAGCGATAACTTTAGCAACAACGCCCGCGCCAACGGTACGACCGCCTTCACGGATAGCGAAACGCAGACCGTCATCCATTGCGATCGGCGCAATCAGGTTAACAACCATCTTGATGTTGTCGCCTGGCATTACCATTTCCACGCCTTCCGGCAGTTCGATGGTACCGGTCACGTCAGTGGTACGGAAGTAGAACTGAGGACGGTAGCCTTTGAAGAACGGAGTGT
>NZ_JBEIAB010000033.1:0-16297 GCF_040240345.1 Brenneria sp. g21c3
TGGCGAAACTCCGGGGTATATTGATTACGGGATGTCTTCTTCACAGATTTTGCTTGCGTCATGGTTCACCTTGTTAACGATTTTACTCGCTTAACAGCGTGTCCACCATTCGTGGGTAGGATCATTAACCCCTGGCGGATAGCGTCCCACACTGCCTGCGTCGTGGGTGCGAAGCCGGCGCTGGTGCTGAAGGTGAGCACCAGCAAATGGGTTCCCAGCGCCACGGTCAGCAGTTTTTGCACGACGGCAACGCCCTGATTTTCAAAGCGGACGGTGACTTCGCGAGCGGGCAGGGGGCCAAAATGGCTATCCCGCGTTTCTTCCGCCTTAAATTTTTTCATATCGCGCTTTACCTTCGCCAGTTGCTGCTTTAGGTCGGCTTCTTCCTGGCCTGGGTTGACGTCATAAGCTCGGGTGACGACCAGCGTAGCGCGCGTCTTCGACAGTTTCAGAATGGTGACGCTGTGATCCTGTACGGCTTCCGGCAAGGCAAGCGTGCCTTCGGATAGGAGATAGTGAACAGGCTGGCTCATGCATCGCTCCCTGATGATTTGTTGAATGTGTTGGTAACTTCTTCGGTGATTTTTGCCGGTGTAGGTTGCGGTGCTTCTGCCTTGGCCGGTTTTTTGATGTTTAGATCCAGCGTGCCGCCAGTGTTAATTTCGCCCTGTCCGCTGGCATTGATCTGAAACTGCACACGCTGGATGGACATGGTGCCGTTAGGGCGGAGTTATTTAGCTTTTCAACGAGTTTACATTTTGGTGAAAATCAATCATTGTATTTCCTTGTGAATTACATTGTTAACACCATTCTGCTTATTTTTTCTTTTAATTTAATAAGACATGATTTTTCACTACAGTGATAATAAGTAATGATTAATTTATAAATATGAAATTATTATAGTCATCATCGCTGTTCATAGTTATAAGCCATTATTTCATCTAGGCTTGAATGCGGTATCCCGACCAATGACTGAACCTGATCGTAAGTGGTGGCAGGGTTGCAATAATTAGCAAATAATTATTTCGTTTTTGAATTTGGAGTTTCTTAACTCCAAGTTCATTAAGTTATTATTTGAAAGGCATTGTTTTTTCAATTCCTATTAAGTCAATAATTCCTTTGCAGGTTAAAATTTGTTTTTCTATCTCAGTACTTCCTTGTTTCTTGGGTTTTTCCGTCTCTTTTTTTATTTCATCTATTTTTATAATTTCCATTAAATATAGAATTCTTTCATTATACTCCATTGCTTTGTCTTTACTGTCGATTGCATCATGTAGCCCATCAAGAAAAATATTTTCCCCGTTTAGCATTCTCTGAAAAACACGGCGTTTTATAGATATTTCCAATTCACTTCCGGTCTCAGTAGCCATGATGATTTTTCTTATCGCTTCAGAGGATTCTGTCAATTCTTCTTTTTCTCTAGCCATTCTTGACTTTAGGGATAGAGCGTATTCTATCCAAGTCCAGTAATCAAAATCATCGTTAAAAGGAATTTTCGTCAATATATCTAATAATTCATTGGTTAATGGATTGTTTTTTAAAATATATAGGCTGTATGCTAACCTGGTTAGTGATTCAAGAAAAATAATTTCTGTTTTTTTATTTTTTTTTGGTATTTTTTGCACATGATCATTGAGAGATGGACTTATTTTATCAATTTGGTCTTGTATATTCATTTCGTTATCCTTTAATCAATAACTTCTATTTTTACTCGGGTACCATTAGGGTATTTTATCAATGCATGGGCAATCTAAGAACCAGCCCCTCTGTTGTCACTTGGGTCAATATACCTTACACTCGCGCCAGAACCGCCTTCTTTAAACATTGCCATCGGTAATTCATCCCTATCGAACCCTGTTTTGGTTTCAAAATCTTTAAGAGAGTTTTTACGATTAATTGACGTTCGGTTTCTCGCAATTGTATAGATGTTTTGATTCCGACTTTTCATTGTATCAGAAATGAGTCCGAAAGTTTCTTTGTACTGACCCTTAGTTAATCTTAACTTGATATCATGTGTTTTGCCGTCTCCCTCTAAAACCTTACAACCTTTTAGCCTTAATGGATCCGTCCACGTAAGTGGGTTTGGTGCATATTGGTATAAATTCATCCCCCCCGCCAGCCCTATCGGATCATGCTGGGTGAATCTGCCGATATCCGGATCGTAGTAACGGAACAGATTGTAGTGCAGTCCGGTTTCGCGATCCAGGTGTTGGCCCTGCAGACGCAGGCTTTGGGAATAATCCAGCGTCTGCTGTTTTTCCCCATAGCTCAACTTGCCCCAGGCGCGTCCGGTCAGTGCGGTGGATTTCCCGGCGATCCTTGCGGCCCAGCCGAGCGTAATGCACCCGGCTGGTCAAGCGGCCCTGGGTGCGGCTGAGCTCACGGTGCAGGTTATCGCGCTCAAACTCGCTGATGGTGACGTTATCCAGCGTCAGTTGCAGCAGGTGACCGCTCCCATAATAGAGCGCGCGGCCATCAGGCAGGACGATCGGCTGTGTCCCTTAATATCTTGAGTTATAGTAACGACCTGTTTCCACAATACATTGAACTGATGAAGCATGGATCATCATCCAGCCCTTACTGCCAGCTGAACTTACATCCCCACGAGCCGGACGCCCATGGGCTGAGCATCGTAAAATCATCAACGGCATGTTCTGGGTGTTGTGCTCTGGTGCATCATGGCGCGATTTACCTGAGATATATGGTCCATGGAAAACGGTTTATAATCGCTTTAACCGCTGGTCGAAGTCAGGTGTTATTAACATTATTTTCAACAAGTTATTTTCGTTACTTAATGAAAACAACCTGTTGACTGGTCTGCCGCGGTGCTGGATGACAGTAATATCCGTGCGCTGAAATGTGCTGCCGGTGCTCAAAAAACATCCCGATATCGCCGGGGGGAATGGCTTGGGTTGCTCTCGCGGTGGTTTTGGCACCAAAATCCATCTGGCGACAGACGGAAGCGGTCTCCCGTTAAACATCGTGCTGAGTCCCGGACAGACTCACGAAAGCCAGTTCGCATTACGTCTTCTGGACGGAATTGGTTTCCAGCGTCAAAGCGGCAGTATGAAGCGTCGTGGTTATGCGGTGCTGGCTGACAAAGCTTACTCAGGACATGCGCTTCGCAATGAACTGAAACGAAAAGGGATAAAGCGGTTATCCCCCGAAAATCTAACGAAAAAATGGCTTCGGTCGGGCGCTCACGATTCGCCAGCGACGCTCACCGCCACGTAATGGAGAGATGTTTTGGCCGGTTAAAAGAAGAGCGGAGTATTGCCACACATTACGACAAAACGGCGAGGAACTATCTGTCGATGGTGAAACTGGGCTGCATCCGACTCTTTTACAAGAAGTTATGCAATTAAGGGACACAGCCTAGTACAAAGTGGCCTAGCCGGGTAGTTGCAGGTGAGCAACTGATACCCTGCCAGTATTCAGTTGCAGAAAGGGAAATTTCTGACACTGTCATAATTTATAATTTTCTTTCCCAATGAACAACATCGCCTATCATTATTTTAGATAGATAGTCTGAATTATCATAAATAAAATCATAATCAATTTGTTTAAACCAGCTAGTTGAAAACATAGAGGACTTTTTTATTTTACCATCAGATACGCTATCAACCCTGACAAACCAATCATTTGGTGGGGTTATGGAAATATAATAGACACTCCCTTCTTCCTCATATGAATAACACAGAGATAGTAGCTTGTTTTTCTCGGGGGATGAAATATATATTCGACCATTTAAGATGAAAGTACGGCCATCTTTGCCTTCTACAATCCTGATGTTTTCCCCATATTTCTCAACGTCTTTATCGTATTTTTTCTTTGATAAAATCACATTCCCGTTATCATCTAATCCATATGAAACTAAATTTTTAGATTCAAAATTTGACTTTGTGGGTTTTTTTAGAATTTTCCCATTTGTTTGTATGATTGAAGGAACTAATCGTTCGTATGGAATTACATCCCTCGAAATTCCTAATGAATATTCCCACATGCAAACTTTTTTTTCACTAGCTTTGTATTCAGACAGAAAAGCATCTGAGAAAATTGAGAACTTGCTATGCAGTTCGCTTCTCTTTTCTTTTAAAAAATCATTGTCAATGATATTCATTTTCCACCACATGCTTTGAATGTTTTTTTCCAAGCGCCGCTTTCCATTTTACCGGTAATCCCTGTCAGAACTCTGCTAATATTTGCACCTTTCCGTTCTGCGGCTCTTAATGAGTTTATCATTTTCCTTACCATGAATATGTGTCCCTGCATGATAATTCACAGTACTTCTTGCTGTGGCTCTTCCTGGATGTCCTGGCTGGGTGACTTGATTCGGGTGTGCCCCAGAGTATTGCCCCATTTTCAGCTATATCGGCATACACATAGGTGAGCGGGGTGCCATCACGGGTTTCCTGCAGCAACCGAAAGCCTTCCCACAGGAAGGTGGTGGTTTGCCGTTGCCCGGTGGGCTGGCGCAGACCCCGGCTTTGCAGCCACACCTGTTTATGGGTGCGGCGCCCGAGGGGATCGTAATGGAACTGCACATGTTGCACCGGCTCATTGTCGTGCGCGCTGTGGCGTATCACTTCGGTCAGACGGTGTTCGGTATCGTAACGGTACTGCCAGCGGGTGGCATTGAACAGGTTGTCGTCCCGCTCCTCGCGCACCAGGTTGTTGCGGAAGTCATAGTCCCAGCGGCGTGACCAACGGCACGGGGCAGGGCGCGGCATCTCGCCGGTAAAGACGTCGCGGCGGTGAAGACGACCAAGGCGGTCGTACTCGCTGCGGGTGGTGAGCGCCCCCAGTGTGCGGCTGATTTCCCGGTGCTGTTGGTCGCGGGTAAAATCGGTGATGGGCCGGTGGTCGATGGCGATACCAAGCAGATGGCCGCTGCTGTAATAGAAGTGCTTGAGTTGTTGCCCGGCAGTGTCAATATCCTCATCAGTCCTATTGGGAGCGCACACGCTACCGCCACACAGTGACCTCTCTATCTCTGCATCCCGCATCATAGCAAGACGCTGTACAGCTGGCGTTACCTGTTTTTATAACGGGAACCGTTCGAAGAACGCGCCGCCGCTGACTGACTTAACCGCTTTCCTGGTGGGCTGGATCTAGCCGGGATAATAACCGATAATTAAAAAGCCGAAAGGATCTTTCAGATCGCTTCCGGCTTTTTATTATTTATCTCTTATTTTTACCAGACCTTTCTCAAGGCGACTTATGTTTTCGTATTTGTTAGGCGCTGTGCTTCTTGCAAGATAATTATACCAGCCATCAACTGTATTTTTGAATAATGCCAAACCATCCTTAGTAACATTTGACATTTTAATAACCGTGTCGATTTTTAATTTCCCTTGTTCATCAAAAGGATCCACATCAACTAATAGTCCATTGTTTTTCAAAAAAGCTAACAATACCGTTGAACTTTTAATAATTTCCTCTTGCCATTGCTTACTCTTATTTCTCGTGAGTAACATTTGAACATTATGTAAAGTAAAATCAGTTTCACCCATCATTTCACCCCAATGACTATTGATAGTTCATCCAATTGAATTAATTCACCTGTATTTTTATTTTTTACGAAATCCCTCCAGCTTCACGAAGTCTTCCTTCTTTCGCTATTTGGGGGTCCTTGTTTAAAGCACCTGTTCGGCTCGTTATTTCAATAGGCCGCCACTTACCATCCAGTCCCTTCACTACAAAGTCAATTCGACGGCGTTCGCCAGTCAGAGAGTTTACCATCTGCACCACGTAAGTAGCGCTTACTCAGTACGTTCTGTTTGCCGTAACGCCTTTCTAAAATAGCTTGTGCGCGTTTCTCTCTGGTCGTTCCAGCGACCTTATTAGGGATACATGCCAATCCTCACGGATCTATCCACCCCAACGGATTCGGCGCGTACTGATAAAGATTCAGCCCCCCCGCAAGCCCTATCGGATCTTATCAAGCAATCCATCCGTCTGACAGGACGTACTATCGGTTACGGCTGTAAATTACCTTTATCTCGTCGTCATAGTTCAAGAAATCGCCCATGTTACCGCCCACCGACGAGAAAGTTGACTATCGTTGAGACGTATTCTAAGTCAGACGGTGCGGTAAATAAATCAGCTAAAACATAAAGTTACTACACGGTGGGATACGCCTCGCACAAACCTGTTGCAAACAGGTTTGAACAGTTTTAACTGGCCCACAGGGCGAGCCTCAGAATGAGGCGAGTAAAACGGCAGAGCCAACCCGCCGTCGCCAATAACCTCGCTGGCTAGAAGCGGCGGGCGCCGCGCCGCAACCTGAGCAAATCACGTTGCGTTGCTTGTCGCCGATAACATCAGCGAAACATGCCGACGAAAAAGGTTGCCACGATGAATGCGTATTGAAAGACGAGCGGATTCCCGGATTAGGCAAGTGGGTGGGGGACCGAGTAGTGAGCTAGCTACCGGGTAAATTCCGGCACGAAGTGCGGAAACATTGACAGTTGCAAAGCCCCAACGGTTTGTAATTTTAACAACAAGCCTCACGGAAATTAAATAATAAATATGTCGGGTGAAAATTAATATATTTTACCCGGTTTTATTTAATTAAATGTCTTTTAATAAAATTTTGACATGATAGTCACCGTTAGGGCTTAACTCCGGATAATTCTCTGCATCTTCTTCAGAGACACTTGTCTCATTACCAAACACATCTACTTTTTTGCAGGAATTTTCTAAGCCATATACAAAGAACACATCATCCACATCTTTTATTATATAATCATGCTGATGACCTATAATCCGCCAATCGCTTCCTTTTTCTATTTTTTTATCGAATAAAGAATATGTGTCAATTACTATTGGTGGCGTGATTCGTGTTGCAATATTAATATTATCCTCTGATATTGTTGGTTCTTTTGATATAAAGTTAAATATCTCAGCAACATGCCCAGTAATTATTTTTGATATTATTCGTCCAAAGCAATACTTGCTATCATCTAGCTTAAAGCAAAATATATCTCCAGTCTTAACAGAACGTAGTATTGTTCGTGGTTTTTTATCCCACCCCCATAATTTAAAATTGCTCATCCGCATCCTCTCCCGGTTGACCCATTACTCTTGCTATTATAAGAATTTTTAAATTCCTGCGCCCTTATATCGGAACGCCGATGATAAAATAAGTTGTATTTGTTTACTCTATTAGTTGGCGATATATCCTCTCCTATAGTTCCTGTTCTAGTCTTATATTTCTCAATATAGTATTGTTCATAACCTCTAGCCTGGCCATAGGTTACATTACTGTCGAGAGGTTTCATTCTCGAATTTGGTGACAATCTTCCTGTTTCAATATGTTCAGCTCTTCTCCGAGCTATATCATTGGTAATTCCAATATAATAAGGTTCTTTAGCTCCAGGGTGGAACAATCCATAAACATTATAACCCGGCGCATTAAGATGAGTTAACCCCAGAGGATCAATCCAAAGCATTCGGCGTATACTGATAAAGATTCAGCCCACCCGCCAACCCTATCGGGTCCGGTTGTGTAAAACGTCTCTATCTTGGGTCGTACTATCAGTTTTGGTTGTAATTTGCCCTCATTTTTGCATCATAAATCATAGAGCTGCATTCCTTTCACCGAGGTTTACCTAGCTTGGCTCGTTTGAGAACGTAAACAGTTCTAGTTTATATTAGGGGCTAAAATAAAAGCCGGAGGCGCTTCCGGCAATTATTAATTATTCATACTTCTCACATTCCACAAGTAAATCTTTCAAAACATTTTTTGCAGGTAATGTAGGAACATTTATTTCATTTGGAGACATAAATATAGCAAGATCTACTGTATCTTCGATCAGCTGTGGTAACAATTCGTCAAGTAACTCGTCAAGAGATATTTCTTTTAATTGCAGGCCATCCCAATTACCCTTAGCACTAATTTGAGCATATTCTTTGGCTGGCCAGAGTGGGAGGGAGGTTCTACCATTGTCATCACTCGGTAGTGACATAACCATCGTCATCACCTAAAGTCCATGCAGACTCCCAATCGGCCACACGCTTAATGAAATAGATATACCGATCTTTCGCAGGCTTACTGAACATAACTTCAATTTCTTTAGCCGAAACTTTCATTTTAATTCCTTAGCAACCTAATCCACGTTTGCTTTACATTTATTACTAACTCTGAGCTTATTTTCTCTTCCTCCCCCATCGTAACGGTGCTGAGAACGATGCTGTTCACGAATCTGGGACTCAGAATAATTGTAATCAAATCCTTTTGCTGATTCATATCCTCTCCAGTTAGCTAAGTCATATCCGGGAGGATTTCGAATTGTTTTTCGATGCCCGTCAGATCTATCGGGTCCGGCGCAATAATTAGTCCGATTTTCGGATCGTACTACTTGCTTCGGCTGTAAATTACTTTCATGCAGTCGTCATAGTGCTGGAAATTGCTCACGCTACCGCCCACCTAAGAGAAAGTTGACTATGGCTGAGACGCATTCTAAGTCAGACGGCGTGATAAATAAAGCAGCTAAAACAGAACGTTACTACACGGTGGGATACGCTCCGCACAACCCACCGTCTGCCATCAACCTTAAGGGCCGCGGGCTCAAAGAGTCGGGCTTTATGACTGGTATACCGATAACAGTGACGGTTGAGCGGGGGAGACTAGTGATTGATACCGCGATTAATCTCTGATCACTGAACTAAAAATAGTTAAAAATAGCCGGAAGGATCACTAAGATCTCTTCCAGCTATTTTTATAAATCTATAGATTGGTTTAATAATATAGCTATTGCCTCTTTGTCTTTTAAATAAGCACATCGATAGTTAACGTATTGAATAGATGAAAAAAATGTATTCACTACTTCAATGTTTCTATAATTTAAATTATTCACTTCCAATAATAATGTTTCGTCTTTTTTTAATGTAATAGTAGTCATTCCATCGTCTGGATAACGTAAACTTGTTAAACAATCAATTAACGCATGAGTGTTTTTTCCATAGAAATCAGGAAAGCCAAAGATGGATTTCATTTCATTATGAAAGTCATCCATTGTCTCTAATTTAGAAAAATCAATATATAATCTTTTTACTTTCATTATTTCCATCCTCCAAGCTCTATCTCTATGAACGAATCATAATGATCATGACTGTGATAGGCTTTCCCTGTTCCCTTATCAACAACGATACGTCTTGTGCTTCGATTACTAATACCTGGTGTTTTAACAGTCCATTCTCTATATGGCCCACTGCCTGTATCTAACCGTTGACTATTTGGACTCATTTCATGGGAATTCTTAAACGGAATACCGTCTCTCGAGTGAACAGGGCGATTTAACTTTATATTATTTATAGTATTTTGAAGTTCTCGCATTTCTTTAGGGGTCATATGATGCCCCATTTATCTTTAATGGCAGCATGAGCCTGCTTAGATTACTTGCTGAATGAGTGCATTTGAGCCCCAGCGGATCAATCCATGTCAGCGGATTCGGTGCGTAAGCGTAGTTGTTTAATCCCCCCAGCACCCCTATCGGGTCATGCTGGGTGAATCTGTCGATATCCGGATCGTAGTAACGGAACAGATTGTAGTGCAGTCCGGTTTCGCGATCCAGGTATTGGCCCTGCAGACGCAGGTTTTGGGAATAATCCAGCGTCTGCTGTTTTTCCCCATCGCTCAACTTGCCCCAGGCGCTGCTGTGGCCCTGCCAGCGTAGCGTGTCGTCGCTGTCCGTCAGGCTTTCCGGTTCGCCGTTGGGCGCATTATGAAAATACATCACCTGTGCATGCGCTATGCCGTCGATACGCGCCAGCGGCTCATAGCGGCCCTGATCGGCATACACATAGGTGAGCGGGGTACCATTACGGGTTTCCTACAGCAACCGGAAACCTTCCCACAGGAAGGTGGTGGCTTGCCGTTGCCCGGCGGGCTGGCGCAGATCCCGGCTTTGCAGCCACACCTGTTTATGGGTGCGGCGTCCGAGGGGATCGTAACGGAACTGCACATGTTGCACCGGCTCATTGTCGTGCGCGCTGTGGCGTATCACTTCGGTCAGACGGTGTTCGGCGTCATAGCGATAGTGCCAGCGGTAGCGATCTTTATGCTTCTCGACCGTACGGCCGAAGGTATCGTAGCGGTAATCGATGCCTTTGTAGTGCGGCACCCGGTTATGATGTTGGCGATATTGCCCCTCGGCCAGCAGGTTGGCGGCCGGATCGTAACGGTAATGCTCCGTATCCGGCAGGGCGCCTTCCTGTGCCAATAGGCGCCCGGCGGCATCGTGGCTGAAAAAGTGTGAAAACGTGTCGGGCGTATTGGCGGCAAAGGCGCGTTCAATGACCCGGCGGCATTAGCTTTAATTTCACTCTTATACACAATAATAGCCTATTCCTTAATCAGTGACATATTAATGGATTGAAATGAATATTAGGTCATAAAATACGGTTAGAGCCAGTTTAATCAAAATAAAATAGTGTTTTAATAAATCAAGGTAATTATTTTTCTTGACTAAGAAATACCAAGTTAATAAGAATGGGATAATGTTATTTTCCCCCATTCTTATTGCGTTGACTTATTTTTATTGTGAGAATACAACCGTACGTGTTAATTTATATTTTTTAATTCCTTGTTTATTATAGGGTTATATTTAATGAGTCGTGTTAATCTTCTCTGAATACTCCAATGTATTTTAATCCATTATAGTTTTCTTTATATGGTGGGCTTATGTTTAGCTCGTGATCCGCATGCCAAAATATTGCGTTGGTTTTTTTTATTCCTAGCTTAAAACATGTTTTTTTTATTTTCTCAAATTCACCCAAGTCAATGGCAGCATCTTCTAATATTGTATCGATGTCAACTTCTTTTTCATGGCGAGGTATAATTCCGATAAAATCTTCATCGTACCATTTTATATTTACATCTTTACAGAATTGGCAAGGAGTATAGTTGGGATCGTCTAAATCACCTTCTGTAGAATAGTCCAACTCGAAGTATTTTAGATATTTCTCTTCACTTGTAGTATTTGTACCTATCCATAAATGAACTTTCTGTGATTGTTCTGTCATTTTTCGCACCCATTTAGTCTCATATGGTTTCTATGGTGAGATTTAATTATGTTAATAGCCTCCTTTTTAGTCGTTGCTTCATTCAATTCGGCAATAAGCTTATTATGAAAATGTCTACCAGCACGGCTTCCATGATGTTTTCCATCAGGGATAGGAGAACCTTTACTATCTGTAACATCGACAAAATGATTTGATTTGTAGGAACGGTCATTGTTTTTAGTTCTTTTTCTGAAAATCCAAGCTCTTTTGCTTTCGCTGCCATTGATACAGGGAACATTTCATGTTTGCTTCCTGGACTTCTTAGAGCAGCTTCAACATTAACTTTATTCTCAATAATGTCGTTGACAGTTGCTTTGTCAAACCATGAATCAAATTCACCTTTTTGCCATGCAGCCCATCCCCATGGATCAATTCATCCCAATGCATTCGGCGAATACTGATGAAAATGTATCCCACCCGCCAGTCTTACCAGATCCTGCTGGGTAAACCGTCCGCAGTCCGAGTCATAGTAACGGAACAGATTGTAGTGCAGTCCGGGAATACTCGCCTCATCCATTAGACTCGCCCCTTAAGGTCAGCCCTTTGCGCTGTTCAAATTTTCTTCCGGAAAATTTGTCCCGGTTCGGATACTGACCCTGCGTGCGCAGGTTCTGGGCGGAAGCTGAGTCGGGCAGCGGGCGTTCGCGCAGCAGTTTGCCCCAGGCGCCGTTGCGGCCTTCCCAGCGCAGCCGCCCTTCGGCATTGGTCTGCCACTCCGGCATGTCGTTGGGCTGGCTGTGGAACCAGAAAATTTCGGGGGAGGCGAGGCCGTCGATGCGTGCCAGCGGCGCGAAACTGTCCGGGTCTGCGTACACATATGTCAGCGGCAGGCCGCCGTCCCGAACCTCCTGCAACAGCCGGAACCCCTCCCAGATAAAGCGGGTGGTGATGGTTGCCCCGTGCAGCGTTTGCCGGCGGGTCTTGCTGATGCGCCTTCCCAGCGGGTCATAGCGGAAGCTGACGTGAACCTGCGGCGTATTGTGGCGTCGGGGCTGGCTGACGACGTCGGTCAGCCGGTTGACGAACAGCGTAACCTCCCACCCGTCATTACCATCACTGGCAAGTGGCTACAGGAAACCGGGTTCAGCACCGGCCAGCCGCTCAAGCTGCGTGTGATGCCGGGCTGCCTCGTTATCACCGTGCAGGATATTAGTGAACTCTGGCACTGTCTGGAAGGATTAAGCCGAGAATCGTTCGATGAACGCGCCGCCGCCGACTGGCTTAATCGCTTTCCCGGTAGGTTGGGTCTGGCGGGGATAATGGAGAATGACTGACAGATAATTAAAGTGCCGGAAGGATCGTTTAGATCGCTTCCGGCTTTGTTTTTATTTATCTCTTATTTTTGCCAGGCCTTTCTCAAGACGACTTATGTTTTCGTATTTATCAGGGGCTGTACTTCTATCTAAATAATCATGCCAACCTGATATAACCTTATTTTTAAATAACTTAAATCCATCATCAGTAACATTTGATACTTTAACCACTATATCAATATTTAAATTCCCCGTTTCATCAAAAGGTCTAATATTTACAAGCAACTGATTATCATCCATAAAATGAAATAGTGCTGTTGCTGCTCTAATTATGCTCTTTTGGTACTCTTTGCTTTTATTTCTAGAAATTAAAGTGGGAATACTATATAGAGTAAAATCTACATTACTCATTATTTGGCCCTTACAATGATCGATAAATTATCAAGCTGTATTAACTCGCCAGTATTTTTGTTTTTCATAAAAAAACCACCGGCGTCTCGTATTCTTTCTTCTTTTTTTACCCATCAGCGGATCTTTTACTGAGCGGCCTGTAGAATCACGTAAGCAACTCTCGCTGAGCACATTTTCTTTGCCATAACGTTTTTCTAAAATAGCTTGTGCTCGCTTCTCTCGGGCCATTCCCGCTTTCTTATTTGGGATACAGGCTAGCCCGAGCGGATCGATCCACGTCAGCGCATTCGGCGCATATTGATAAAGATTCCGCCCACCCGTAGCCCTATCGGGTCAAGTGCAACAATCCATCCGATTTTCGAATCGTACTATTGGTTTCGGCTGTAAATTACCTTCATCTTGTCGTCATAGTTCAAGAAATCGCGCACGCTACCGCCCACCGACAAGAAAGTTGGCTGAGGTTGGAATTCATTCTAAGACATACAGAATGGTAAATAAATTGTCCAAAACAGCGCGTCACTACACGGTGGGATACGCCTCGCACAAACCTGTTGCAAACAGGTTTGAACAGTTTTAACTGGCCCACAGGGCGAGCCTCAGAATGAGGCGAGTAAAACGGCAGACCCAACCCGCCCCCGGCCATCAACCTTAAGGGGCGCTGGCTCGAAGAATCGGGGTTTATCACCGGGATGCCAATAACGGTGACGGTTGAGCAGGGCAGATTGGTGATTGAGACCAAGATTAACCTGTAGACGACAGATAATAAAAAGCCGGAAGGATCATTAGGATCACTTCCGGCTTTATTTAATCTAAAAGAGAACTGAACTCTTTAAAGGCTTCTATTATTTCGCTAGTTTCAGATAATTCCCTTCTGTCATTAATAATGTATTTTTCGGTATTAACATCCATTATTTCTAACATACATGATTTATCATCCCATACAGTAAAACGGGCGATCTTGCTTTCATTTTCAAAATCAACAACTAAACTATCAGTAAGTTCATTGTTATTGATTTTAACCTCATAATCACCATGAGATAAAATCCAATCCTTTACATCTTGGAGCATTTTTTTATTCCGGTTTCAGTTTTATGAGCTTTAACTTCTATTTTATTCGCTGATGGCATTTCAGGAACAGGCAAGCCTTTACGTTTTACTAAACGGCCTTCAAGAGAATCAGGTCCAACTATTTTTGCCCAACCGTCATTAGTTTTAATCAATGAGTTTTTCGGCACATCAAATTCGACATACATCGTACCCGGTTTAGCTTGTTTACCAAAAGCGTCGATATTCTCGGGATGAGCCACATGAGTGGCGCCAGTGGAGCTTTGTACAACTCTTCCACTATCTACCATTTGTTTATATTCAGTAGGCCCCATCCAACGACCAACTGTAACATTACTCAAACCTAACGGGTCGATCCACCCCAACGGATCCGGCGCATAAGCATAAAGGTTCAACCCACCCATCAGCCCTATCGGGTCATGCTGGGTGAATCTGCCGATATCCGGATCGTAGTAACGGAACAGATTGTAGTGCAGTCCGGTTTCGCGATCCAGGTATTGGCCCTGCAGACGCAGGTTTTGGGAATAATCCAGCGTTTGCTGGTTTTCCCCATCGCTCAACTTGCCCCAGGCGCTGCTGTGGCCTTGCCAGCGTAAGGTGCCTTCGCTGTCCGTCAGGCTTTCCGGTTCGCCGTTGGGCGCATTATGAAAATACACACCTGTGCATGCGCTATGCCGTCAATACGCGCCAGCGGCTCGTAGCTGCCCTGATCGGCATACACATAGGTGAGTGGGGTGCCATTACGGGTTTCCTGCAGCAACCGGAAGCCTTCCCACAGAAAGGTGGTGGTTTGCCGTTGCCCGCTGGGCTGGCGCAGATCCCGGCTTTGCAGCCACACCTGTTTATGGGTGCGGCGTCCGAGGGGATCGTAACGGTAATGCTCCGTATCCGGCAGGGAGCCTTCCTGTGCCAACAGCCGCTCGGCGGCGGCATCGTAGTGATAGTGGCGATATAGTGAGTCAGGTGGCCGTCAGCCCATTCCCGAAGGGAAATAGAGCCTGGTAAAAGTGTAGCGATATTAGGATCACGTATTTAGGTGTGCTGAGCGAGAGTTAAATAATAAAAACCGGGAAGAATTATATTCACCCCGGTTTTTATCTTTCTAATTATGGGAATCGCTGTTCTTGATAACCGTTAGGGAAAACATTTGTGATACTTTCTAACTCATTATTTTTATATTTAAAAATAACATCAAACTCTGAGAATGACGAGTCTTTATGTTCTTTCTGATACACGGTTATTTTCTCAAGAATAGCCTCGTTATATATATAATCAGATATACTACACCCATACATTCCCCAATTTATATCTTTTTTTATTATTGAGTCTACGAAGAGAGATGCAGATATGTTTCTCAATTGCCCTGAGCTTGTAAAATACAGGCGTTCCAAATGACTGTCGCCATAAATACAAAACTCTCTATTGATTATTTTTTCAGACATCCCATATGTTTTAATTAATATAATACGCCCTGACTTGTCAAAATAATAAACATGTGTGTTTTTTATAGCTGATGGTAGTTTATTGAGCTTTCTGCCTTTTTTAAATCCTGCTCTCTCCATCTCATAAGGGCGGAGGTTATATAAAGCACCTTTGCTTATCTCAGATTTATTAGAGTTTGATAATATAATAGATGTATATTCAGACAAGTATTTTTCATGATTGGAGCTTACTTCATTATATCTTTTCTCAATCTGGGATAACTCAATCATAATATCTCCTCCAAAAATCAGAAAACACCATTGGCTATTTCTGAATTTATTTTGTTTAGTTCTTTCAAGAAGTCGTCACTATTGTTTATTGACTTCAAACGATCAAATTTTTTCTGCTTATAAGCGTTTGTATGGATACTTGCATGATTAGGTAAAGTATTTCCAGCTGGAAGTTGAACTTTACTATTCGAAGGAAAAAATATTCCATTTTCAGCAGTATTGATATCAGTCCCCAGAGTTTTCATTTTATTCTGTAGTGTAACCATTCGTGAATCTGTAGAATTCGACATAATGATATGGTGCGCAGAGTTTTTGAAATTAGGCTCTACTTTACCAGCAGCAACCATATTTACCCTGAGAGCCTTAGCATCACTGGAACAACTTAACCCCCACGGATCAACCCAACCCAAAGCATCCGGTGCATACTGATAAAGATTCAGCCCACCCGCCAGCTCTATCGGATCCTGCGTCGTAAACCGCCCGCTGTCCGGATCGTAGTAACGGAACAGTTATAGTGCAGTCCGATTTCCCGGTCCAGATACTGGCCCTGCATGCGCAGATTTTGGGCGAAGCCGGGCCCCTGAAGCGAGGTTTCGCGTAGCAGTTTTCCCCAGGCGCCGTTTTGGCACTCCCAGCGTAGCCGCCCTTCGGCATCCGTCAGCCGGTAATCCCCCCATTTTTAACGGATGCCATAAGTAGAGTTATGCAGCACGTAACACATGCTGTTTTGGGGTATATCCGCCCAACGCCATATTCGGCCTTTCGTGATTATAAAACCACTGCCATTCT
>NZ_JBEIAB010000034.1:0-12098 GCF_040240345.1 Brenneria sp. g21c3
CTGGCGGCGCAGGGCAAGGTGGAAGTGCAGGCGCAGAGCGATGGGCTGGATTTGCTGGCGCAAAAGGAACTGACGGTGGCGAGTCAGGACGACAGGGTGGTGGTGACGGCGAAGACGGAGCTGCTGCTGAACTGCGGCGGGGCATTTATCCGCATCAAGGACGGGCAGATAGAGCTGGGGGCGCCGAACAACGTGATATTAAAAACCCCGGCTCTGCAACGCATGAGTGCGGCCAGCATTAATGTAACGGTGAAGTTGCCCACAGGATGCGTTCAGGGGGTGGAAACGGCCGCCCGGAATCAGGAATCTTTCGTTACGCTTAGCTAGTCGTCTGTTCTTATGGAGGAATTAATGACTAAAAAACTTGCCTGCCTGGGGGATTCAACCACTAACGGCAATATTGTGACCGCCTCGTCCAGCTATTTTGAGCAAGGGAAGCAGGTGGCGCAGAGCGGTGATATGGCGATTTGTCGAAAGTGCAAAGGCACCTTTCCCATCATGGGTACTTGCGACGGCATTATGGATGGAACTACCCGCCTGGTGCAGGATCAGGACCGAGTAATGTGCCGGTGCGCCAATCACCGCGTAGTGGCGCAAGCTCAAATATTTAACCAGTAAGCGGTAATTGCAAAGGACTCTACCATGGCTTGTGACAACCAATGTACTTCCACCGGTCTGGCGATCCTGCCGGTTCGTTATGCCGTCGTACCGAAAAGTATTTCCACCACCTTGCCTGCCTGGGCGCAAAGCGCGCCGTTGACCGGCGTACCGTTGGAAAATGGCGACCACTATGCATTAAGAGCGTTGCGTTATGGCTTTCTGTATGTTTTTTATGCCAAAGGATCTCAAGGCGTCAATTACTGGCAGTGTTACAGTATTGCGCCGAACGGATCGTTGTGGTTGCAAACTCATGCCGATAAACCCATTAATAAAACGAATCCGTCCTGTGATACAGAGCACCATGATGCCGCTATGGTTGAGTTCTTTTGCATTGCGGAGCCGGAAAAGTGTGGGGATGTATGGTTGGCTTTCAGTCAATATCAATGGAGCGAGGCGACGCTGACGCGTTATCGGCAGGAAGAATCCGCGCGCAATAAGCGGATGCAGAAAATCCAGCCATCCAGGTGGATTAATCAGCCACAACAGGCTGGTGCCACTCAGGCGACGGCGGACGCATTACAAAGCGTACTTGACTATCAGGATGTCAGCTCCGCGGGGTTGTTACCCTGCGTCACGTCTTTCTCATTTGATAGGCTACGCAATATTAGCTTTATCAACAATGCAGATAATGGCAAAGATGCGCCGGGATATGGTTACGCCCAAAGACTGCTGGAATGTGTTTCCACTCTCTCCCCCTGGGCGCTGGAGCGCCGTGGCAAGAGCCGGGATGCGGAGCAGAAAATGCTCAGCCGCAGCAGGAAAAAAGACGGGGCGTCCTGCACGCCCTTATTGCTTCCCCTGTGGGACGCGATAGGCATCGTTCATGAGTTGAACGGCTGGTGCATGGATATCGCCGGGCGTCAGGCGCAGTTCTCTAATGAACGGGAATTTGAACTGAAAACCCATAGCGACCTGCTGATGGTGCAGGGGCTGATCGGTGATGCTGCGCAGAATCAACTGGAATCGACCCGCGACAGATTGGCCAGTTCGGTGGATATGCTGGCGGAAACTCAGCAACAGCGCATTAGCATTCGCAAACGCTTTGCCGGTCGGCCGGCAATGCAGCAACAGTTGTTCTATGAATGCGATATCGTGGACCAGTGGTATCAGCAAAGGGTGCCACATTTCTATATTAAGCAGCGTGATTCGTTCAGCCAGATAGATGTGGATAAACGGAAAACGCAATTTTCCGGATTAAAAAAAACGGTGGACGCCTGGCTGGCGGACTATCCGGCTAAATCGGCCGGGAAGCGTAATCAAAGCTGGCGGAAATATAAAGCCAGACTGGATAATGCGCGGCGGGAAAACTTCGTGCAATGCTCTGATAAATTCAGCGCGTCATTGAAGGCGACGTTCGATAAGCGTGCGGTAAATATTCTGCACTGGTTGGAAGCGGAGTTATTTATCGTCACCTTGCAGGATTATAAAAGTACGGAATTTCTCGATAATTTTAACTACTGTAATATCGTCAGCGTAGCCCTGTGCGGTATCGGCAACGTCCCACAGGGACAAGCGCTGATTGACCGCTGGATTGAGGAGCAAAGCACCGGCAACGATGCCAATCTCATCTGGAACCAAATTGCCGGCAATAACCCGGAGATAAAAGGCGAACTTGAAGCCCTGCTGGCCTCGGCGAAGAAAGCCAAAGACGATCCTACGCCGACCTCGCTAATGGCATTGAATGCCGCGCTGGCGAACGCCGGCAATCTGAAAAAATATTCCGGTTTTGTTTCCAAAGCACTGAAAGAGTCGGCCAAAGATCTGCCGGATAACCCCGATTGGGTAAACCGGCATTTCAGAAAAACGGATCTGTTTATGGCCTCGTTGGGCGATCGCATCTTTAACTTTTCCCGCCTGGGCCCTCATCTTGATAATCACGTCACGATGATTTACAAGCTCATCTTTTCCGTCAGGGCCGGCGTGCTGCTGGAAAATACGATGCGCTTTTTGGATGGTCAGTTACAGGAGATGCCGCGACTGCGCCGCCATATTTTGCAGGATCTGAAGACCAGTCAGGGATTTTTGCCGGAAGGTGGGGAAAGATTAGAGAAATATAAAAAACTGAATAGTAGCTGGACGGAATTTTCCGGTACGGGCGAGGGTAAAAACACTCTGAAAGTGTCGCGGGTCGGGCTACTGATGCTGTTTTTCAATGCGCTGGACGTCGGTTACCTATATAGCCAGCTTAAACAGGATGACTGGAAAAGCAAAGCGGCGCTGGCGGCCAGCGGGCTAAGCATGATGTCGGTGATTAGTGACCTGCTATTGCCGGCGCTGGAAAAAGGCGAGGAAGCGACGAAAGCCGCTATCGAAACGGTAAAATTATCCGGCGCCTTTGTCGGCTGCACCGCATCGGTATTGACGGTAGTGCTTGATTATCAAGGAGGTAGGAAATCACTTAGCCAAAATCGTTTTGGTCTGGCCTGTTTCTATCTTGCCAAAGGGGTGGTGGATAGCGCGGGGGCGTTAAAATATCTGGGAACCTTCCTTTTCGCTGCCGGTGAACTGGCGTCTGTTTACGGCTATAAAGGGACAGTAGCCAAGTTTGCGTTAAATACCGGTAAGGGGATTACCGATGCTTTTCTGGCACGTACCGGCCTCCTGCGCTTTTTAGGATATCTGGCTTCCTGGCAGGCGCAGGTAGGGCTGATATTGTTGCAGGTTGTCGTAACGCTATTTTCCGATGATGAGTTGCAGGTTTGGTGTACCCAGTGTCGTTTTGGTCAAAAACCAGCATTTGCCGGCTATGACGAGCAACTGAAAAGCTTGGAAAGTGCGCTAAAGGAAATCCTATGAGAAATGAAAAGGTGATTGACCCCAGGGCGCTTCATCAGCAACTGTTTGAAGCACGATTTAACGTAAAATATACCCGCCGCCAGCTTGATATTCACGATGATAGCTATAGTAGCCGCGTCACGGAATCTGACTTGGAAAAAGCGGAACAACATTATCAGCAGATATTAAGTGAATGGCAGGCGTTGCCGCCGCCGCCAGTGCTGCCGCCGAGAGGCAAACTGGAAAAAATCACAGGGCGGCTGGAGGAGTTTAGTCGTATTCGCTGTAAGGCCAGCTTTTATCCTCATTCTTACTCCAATGCTCCAAGCGAAAAGTTAACGGCGGGAGAAAAAGGGGTAGCTGGGGCAGCGGCCATCGCCATCGGCAGCCCGGCGTTGGCGGCGCTGGCAATCAAAGATGAAGATGCGCCTTTGCCTGATGCGGATTATGTGCAAGGGATGATAAACGGTCAGCCGTTTGCCGGCTGGGTGGGATTTACCCATCTGGCGGTGGGTGACGAGGTGGAACTGGCGGCGGAGTGGCAGGACGACCATTACCAGGTCTATGCCATTGCCGTACCGGCGCAGCGGATTGTTTCGGTATGTCCTCGGTGCGACCATGGCCGCTATGCTGAGGCAGTGATCAGCGCTAAATTAACTATATATTGGATATTGTCAATAGTTTGTATTTTTAGCACTATTGGGTTTTTCATGGATGCGGGAACTTTTTGGGAAAATCTGATTAACTCAATAGTACATGATTATGATGATTTTTATCTATTTACTACTTTGATGGTAGGAACAATTAGTCCGCTTATAGGGGGTTTTTTTTATCTTTCCTACAGAGATTTTGTAAAAACAACCTGTCAACTTTCTGAAAATATTTTCCAGGCATTTGGCTGGCACAATCCCAAATGGATTAATTTAAAGAAAATAACGGCTATGTGGGAAAAGGAATTAAAACGTCAGGGGATATGGTATTCACCGGAGGATACCAGTAAGCCGCCACGGCCCTGTGCGCAATTCATATGGAGTCGTGAGAGTTGGTATTATTACTGACTTGTTGGAAATATTTTCATTCAAATAAGAGAGAGCTAATGAAGTATTTTAATTGTTTTTTTGCAATGGTGGTTTTTTTTTCGGTTTTGTTGGGGGTAAATCATGCACAAGCTAATCAAAAAACTTTGAGAATATATCCTGATACCTTACGGGCCTATACTCCGGAAGAGGCAGTAAAAGGTTTTATTGAGGCATATAAACGTGATGATTTTTATGAAGTTTGGCATCGTTTTACTGGTAGCGCCAGAAAAGGCTATATGGAAAGATTGGTAACGACATTTTGTTTTAATGGTTTTTTTAACCTAAAAAACGATACTTTTATCATGAATCTTCCGGGTGCCAGATTTTATGATGATGGTATTTTAAACACTCTCTCGGATGATGAAAAGTATGATTTTTCAGATTATGGTCTATTGTTTGATGATGCCATGCTAGCGGCAAGGAAATTACATATTCTCCCATTCACTTTCGGCCCCGGCTCGGCAATTTTAACCAGCAAAAAGAAAGATGATTTTGCTTATTTAGAAATCAATACTGACAGTAAACCTCCAATTATTACAATCGTTGCTAAAAAGATATCATCAAATGGTCTGTGGCGCATTGACCAGGTAATGTGGCCGAATTCAGCGGATAATGTACATCCTTGGGGATATAAAGATGACTATAGCGAGTCCCTATCAAAAAATATGGATAAAAAATAATAATAGGCACTATGGGCTCATTTAAGAATATATCGTCAAATAGTAATTTAAAATCATTGTGTTATACGGAAAGCATAGTTCTTCTGATATGAAGGATAAAACGATTTTTTAATTTTAATATTATTTTTTACGATAAGATAAAGTTTTTATAAAAATTAAACGGTTCGGGATGATTCTAGCATGAATATCAGTACATTCGATTTCAGTGAAGAGGCAATAGCCAGATTAACAGAACAACATGTTTCCATATTGGAGCGCCAGGCTATTCCTGGGGAAAATAAAATATGGTTGTTGATTGAACCAACTCTTAAGGAATTATCTGAGGTTGATGAAATATTATCTTATTTTAAGGGACGAGAATACCAATACATTACTTTTCCCCATGAAGACTTGAAAGACGTTTTCAAACTTTGGCTGGTATCTATTGACTCAGAAGATAAAGGCTTGCTTACCTGGAGTATGATGACGGCGTTAAACGAGTTGGATCCCATGAGACAAAAGGAAGGTTATGGCAGAACAGTTTGTGGATGGTTAATGACATCGTCGCCTGTCGACTACCTTATAAAACATATTGGTGAAACGGCCGTACAGCGGGTAATGGACAATGGTTCATTTATGTTACGTTTTTTTGACCCGACGGTTATCAGTCAGGTGTCAAATCATATGGATGACTGGCAGCGTTCAAGGTTATTTGGCGCGGTCAATATGTGGTATTTTCTTGATGGCGATGGACAGTTAGTTCATGAAACAGGTTTTTATCAGGATAAGGAACAGATGGATTTTTCATTGTCCATCAATGTTGACTGTTGGGAAAAAATTAAACGAGCAGGTATCCTGACCAGGATCCTGCATGATTATCGTATTCGTTTTCGCGCTGAACCACGGGTAAATGAAACGATCGCCAGACGATGGCTTGACGCCGCTATGGATTACCTGAGCGGCACGGCGATTTGGTTGCAGCCAGACGTCTATTTGGCGCTTGGCATGGCTATTTTAACTAAACATCCTGGTGTTTATCATCACAGTGCTTTTTCTGCATGTATTGTCGCCGCTGAAAAGACGGTTAATAAAAACTATCAACCTTTATTGCAGTTACTGGAAAATGCTGACTGGAATACGATTATCGATGAATGTCAGAAGATTAACGATAATCCGTCGCCATTTTACGGCCCTATTTCTGAATAATTATTCATCGGAGGATGTGAATGTCCTGGCCCATACAAAAGGTTATAGCGCCAGTAGCACCGAAAGCGATTGTTCGTCGGAGATGGACCCGCGCTGCTGCGATATTAGTATTTTTCATATTTTTGGGATTCTATTTTATTAATGCATTCCATTTTAACGATCGGCTTTATCAGGTATTTAGTATTATATCAATTAGCGTGGCTTTATTCGGTCTGATTATTTACTCGTTGAGGTGTTATAAATATGGTCTGGATCTGGATTACTATAATAGTTATTGCGAACAGGCTAAACTTATTGAGATGAAATGGAAGGATTGGTGTAGTAAATCAATAGCCATTGTTGATGATAAATTAATACTACCTGCATTGCTTGATAAAGAAGTATTTTTAAATAATGGTGAGTTCACAGTTAGAAAAGATAATCCCGCTTTATTTAATGATAAACAACCTGGTGAAATTCAATCTCACGGATTATTGCGGGAATTGTTATTTTCCATGCGTGGCAGATTTCAACAACTATTGTCATCCAGTGAATTCGAAGTTTTTTTCGTCAAAGATCCAGATTCATTTTCTTCAGCAGATTTTGAAGACTATTGGCTAGAAATGGAGTTACCAAAAGAAAAAATTTCTGGATTTCATTTTATACCCTCTTCATATGTAGAGCATATTGATAGCTGGATCAATCAGGAAACCAATAAAATATTTGTTGTTATTAAGACTCAAATAAATGAATCTGCCACCCAGCAAGGAAAAGAAACCGAGTATGGGATGATTCTCTTGTTATCAAATAATCGGCATCTGAAAGAAACTTGCTATAAGGCACATTTACTGAGACCACTTATAAGCGACCCTTCCACATTCTCTGTTGATGTATCGGATATGTTGCACTATCAGAGAACAGTTTGCGATGCAAAAAACATTTGGTGTGTGGGATTGAACAATGAGCAGTTAGCCAATCTGACGATAACCGTTAATCAGCAATTTATCGAACATCAGAATAATAATGTCCCACAGAGTCGGGATATTACTTTTTTTCTTGGTTCATCAGGGAGCCAGGGTATCTGGCTGGCCGTTGCGCTGGCTCTGGCCTCTATCGAAAAAAATCAGGAGCCACAAATAGTTGCTTGCGGGGAGTCGGGGCGACTGATTCTCAATACATTGGCCCCCTCCTCAAAAGTTATGGAGCAGGTTAGGAATGAAAATGTTTAATTTTTGGCGAGTATCGGGATTGTTCTTTTCCCTATTATTGATTGGTATTTTAGCTGCCGCTTTTTGCTATTTTTATGGCGAAGAGATTGGTTGGGGTGGAACCCGGCGTCAAATGTATTTATGGTCGATTATTATGTCTGGTTCTTGTCTTTTACTCATGTTTTTTAAAGTCGGCATGAATGCTCGTCGTGGAGGTATCCAATTCGAGAAAAATCAGGTTGAGATTTCTGAAAATGCAACATCTTTAGTCAATAAGCTGAATTGCGCAATGGAAATACGCGACCATCTCAGCTACCGCTATCGTCGCGGCTGGAAGCGCAAAGTGAATATTTTGCTGGTAATGGGGGCCGCGGCTGAAGTGGAGCAGGTTGCGCCGGGTCTGACCGCGCAGCGCTGGCTTGAAGGCGATGGCGTGGTGCTGATTTGGGGCGGCGAGTCTGCCGGCGCATTTGATCATGCACAATTGAAAGAATTGCGTCAGCTGCGTCGTCGTCCTCTTGATTCCATGGTCTGGATTGTCGATGAAAAGCGCGTGCAAGACGCGGCTTTTACTGATGCCATGGCCCGCCGCCTGCATGATGGTTACCGGACGCTGGGTTGGAATGTGCCGCTCTACCTCTGGCAGGTGCGTCAAAGCCAGTGGGAGCAGCAGGATCGCGATACTCAGCCGGTGGGGTGCGTGTTGCCTGCCGGGTGCAGGCCGCATGAACTGGCGGCGGGGCTTGATCTGCTTACGCCGCGGCTGACGCAGAAAGGCATGCAGCAGGTAATGATTAATCCGCGCCATGATTTTCTGCTGCGTTTGGCGCAGGATCTCGCGGACGGCGGCATCGATCGCATCAAACAGGCATTGACGCCGCTTATCGCCGGGCCGCAGTCGGTACGACTGGCCGGCATGATGTTCAGCCTGCCGGTTGCGGCGCGGGAAGGCGTCGCCAGCCACGGTTGGTTGCCGGATGCCGGCTGGGGCGGCATTATCGGCGATATCGGCTATCTGCCCGCCCGCCGGTTGGGCGTGGACTGGAGCCGCACGGCGCAGTGGGGGATCATCGGCCTGGCCCTGATATGGGGCGCGGGCAGTCTGGTATCGTTCCTGAATAATCGCGCGCAGATCATCGGCAACGGCCAGTTGGCCGGCAATGCCGCGCGTGAAGGGCAATCTCTGGGCGACCGCCTGTTGGCGCAACTGTCGTTACAGCAGGAGATGGGGCGCCTTGAACACAATGTCCAGGCGGGCAGTCCCTGGTATACGCGCTTTGGGCTGGACCAGAGTCAGGCGCAGCTCGACGCCCTCTGGCCGGTTTACCAGCGCGGCAATAACCGCCTGATGCGCGACGTCGTCGCCGAACGTTTACGGGACGAGATTGCGTTGCTCAGTCTCCAGAGCCACCAGGATACCGGAACGCTATATAACAGTCTCAAGGCCTACCTGATGATGGCGCGGCCCGGCAAGGCGGATCCGGCGTTTCTGGCCCGGAATCTGGCCCGCGTCTGGCCGCGGCGCGAAGGCGTGACGGAGGGCGTCTGGCAGGCGACGGCGCCGTCTCTGTTGGCGTTTTATGCGCAACATCTGCCTGCGCATCCAGAGTGGCGCATTGAGCCGGATACGCATTTGGTTGCGCAGGCGCGCAAGTCGCTGCTGCGTCAGTCAGCCCGCCAGGATATGGAAAATACGTTGTACCAGAAAATGCTTCAGCAGGTTGCCCATCAGACGCCCGACCTGACGCTGACGCAGTTGACCGGCGATACCGATGTCTCTCTGTTGTTCACCAACGATGGCGCCGTACCCGGCATGTTTACCCGTCAGGGCTGGGAAAATCAGGTGCGTGAAGCGATTGACCGTGTGGTGAGCCAGCGCAGCGCCGAAGCGGACTGGGTGCTGAGCGATAACCGCGCTCATGAGCAGGCGCTGTCGTCGGATGACCTGAAGGCGCGGCTGCGCGACCGCTATTTCAATGATTTTGCCACCGCCTGGCTGGATTTTCTGAATAACATGCAGTGGCAGCCGGCCAATTCGCTTTCCGATTCCATCGATCAACTGACGCTAATGGCGGATGCGCGGCAGTCGCCGCTGAGCGCATTGATGAAAGCTCTTGCCTGGCAGGCAGCGACCGGCAAAAACGATCTGGCGATTGGCGGCGCGGTCGAGCAATCAACCCGCAACCTGTTTCGTCGCGTCGACAGCGAACAGGACAAACTGCTGGCGCGCCAGCCCGGTCCGCTGGATGACACGTTCGGCCCGCTGCTGGCCGTGCTGGATCCTCAGGCCGCCGGGCAGGGGAATAATTCACTGAGTCTCCAGACCTTTTTGATACGTCTGACGCGGGTGCGGCTGAAACTGCAACAGATAACCAATGCGCCGGATCCGCAGGCAATGGCGCAGGCGATGGCGCAAACGGTGTTTCAGGGTAAAACGGTCGATCTGAGCGATACCCGTGACTACGGCAGCCTGCTGGCGGCCAGCCTGGGACAGGCCTGGAGCAATTTTGGCGACGCGTTGTTCGTGCAGCCGGTCGAACAGGCCTGGAAATCGGTCTTATCGCCGACGGCGGCCAGCCTGAACACACAGTGGCGGCATGCCATCGTGAATGACTGGAATGCGGCGTTCGACGGGCGCTACCCGTTCCGCGCCACCGCAAGCGATGCCTCATTGCCGCTGCTGGCGCAATATCTGCGTGCCGATACCGGACGTATTGCGCGTTTCCTCGATACCCGATTGAGCGGCGTGTTGCATAAAGAGGGCAGCCAGTGGGTGCCGGACGCCATCAACAGCCAGGGGATGCCCATCAATCCCGAGTTTTTGCGTCGCATCAACCAGCTTAGTCAACTGGCGGATATTGTTTTTGCCGACGGCGACGCTGGTATGCGCTTTGAGCTGATGGCGCGTCCGGCGCGGGATATCGTGCAGACGGATTTGACCATTGACGGTCAGAACATCAAATACTTCAACCAGATGGAGAGCTGGAGCGCGATAGGCTGGCCGGGCAATCATTTCCGGCCGGGGGTGATGCTGACCTGGACGAGCACCACTTCGGGCAACCGAGAATACGCGAACTTGCAGGGGCCATGGGGTCTGATCCGTCTGCTGGAAAAAGCGAAGGTGACGCCCATCGACAGCAGCCGTTATCAACTGATATGGCGCGCGCAGGATGGTTTGCCGCTCAACTATATCTTGCGCACTGAGTTGGGGAAGGGGCCGCTGGCATTGTTGGAACTACGGGATTTTCGTATGCCGGACACTATTTTTGTTGAATAAGGGCGAGCCCAATACGTCGATGGGCGTTGGGCCGCGAGATTGCCGCTTTTAAATGGTTGATTATTAAATCTGAGGTGTTATGAATCGTAAGAACAGAATTATTGCATTGGCATTGTCTTGCTTTTTAGGCATATTCGGCGCCGATCGGTTCTATCTTGGTAAAGTTAAAAGCGGTATATTAAAGTTTATTACCGTAGGTGGATTTGGTATCTGGTGGTTTATTGATGCGGCATTGCTGATTATGGATGCTTTTCTTTTTTCTCTGGGAAAAGAACGTGGCTGGGTTAAAGATAAAAATGGCAATGAACTCAAATATGGTTTGTCGGCATATCGTTTTAAAAATGGGCGTTTTCAGCAAGACTGGTTCACGGATGATGTGGCGAGCCTGAATAAAGAGATCGAGAAAGATAATAAAATCGTTATAGTTTCAGATGAGACGAAAAAAAGTTGGCTTGCCCATAACTGGAAATGGGCCATCCCGGTGTGTATCTGCTCTTTTATTGCCTCTATATTTATTGTCGTCATATCCCTAATGAAGGGAAATGTGGTTTATCAGGACGCGCTGGTCAAAGTGAAAAATGATGTTCGCGTGGTTGATAAATTGGGTGAAAATATTTCCGATGGTTATTTTGTTACAGGGAGTGTTAGTAGCGATGCCGTCGATTTAAAAATACCCGTCACGGGTGAAAAGGCTCGTGGTGATATTTATATTCAGGCGGAAAACATTGCCGGTCGCTGGATATATTATACGTTGGTTGTTAATACTGAGCACAATGAGAAAGTTGATATTCTTACGCCGCAGTAAATTTTACTTTCTATAAGTTTGATACTACTGAAGAGGTATGAACATGCTGTCCGTATCCGAACTCGCCACCCGTCTTACCGGCTCACAGAACCGCTATTCCCTGGCCATCAGGGGAGAGGCGGATAGCTCGCTGGACGTGGAGTCCTTCAGCGCCAGCGAGGGGCTGAGCCAAACCTACTGCTACCAGATAACCTTTACCAGCGGCCGCGATATCGCCCCCGGCGAGATGCTGTTGCAGGACGCCTCCTTTACCTTCAATCCGCCGGGCAGGCAACTGGGCGGCATCACGCTGCCTGACGCCACGCCGCCGCGTGCGGTTCACGGGGTGGTGACGCAGTTTCAGCGGCTGTCGGCCTCGGCGGACGAGGTGCGTTACCGGCTGACGCTGGAGCCGCATCTGGCGCTGCTGGGCAATGCCGGCCGCCCGGCGATATACCAGCATCAGTCGGT